>JBHELS010000182.1:0-7900 GCA_046263015.1 Burkholderiales bacterium
CTTCAACGCGCTCGGCGTGGAAGGGGGCCTGGTGCAGATGATTTCGCACGGCTTCGTCTCGGCGGCGATGTTCCTTTGCGTGGGTGTCCTCTACGACCGCATGCACACGCGCTCGATCGCCGACTACGGCGGCGTGGTGAATACCATGCCGAAATTCGCCACCTTGATGATGCTCTTTGCCATGGCCAATTCCGGGCTGCCGGCGACGAGCGGCTTCGTCGGCGAATTCATGGTGATCATGGGCGCGATGGCGAAGAGCTTCTGGCTCGCTCTGGTCGCCGCGACCACCATGATCCTTGGCGCCGCCTACACGCTCTGGATGTACAAGCGCGTCATCTTCGGCCCGGTCGCCAATGACCACGTGGCGAAGCTGCCCGATATCAACCTGCGGGAGCTCACGGTGCTCGGCGCGCTCGCCATCGCGGTGCTCTGGATGGGCGTCTACCCGAAGCCTTTCACCGAGGTGATGCACGCTTCGGTCAACGATCTTCTGCGCCACGTGCAGGCCGCCAAGCAGTGAATCTGCTCGACTACGTGCCGGTGCTGCCCGAGGTGCTGCTGCTCGTTGGCGCGTGCGCACTCATGATCTTCGACCTATACGTCAGGCACGAGGGGCGTGGCGCAAGCGCGGTGTTCGCGCAGATCGTTCTCGCGCTCTGCGCGGCGGCGACGCTGCTCGTCGACTTCGGCACGCTCGAGCACCTCTATCTCTTCAACGGCCTCTTTGTCGTCGATCACCTTGCGAACTTGCTGAAGCTCGTCTGCTACCTCGCGGTCTCGGCGGCGATCGTCTACTCGCGCTCCTATCTCGTCGAGCGCGGCATGCTGCGCGGCGAGTTCATGTCGCTCGTCCTCTTTTCGCTCCTCGGCATGATGGTGCTGATCAGCGCCAACAGCTTCCTCACGGTGTTCCTCGGCCTCGAGCTGATGTCGCTCTGCCTCTATGCGCTCGTGGCGCTGAACCGCGACTCGACCCTATCGACCGAGGCGGCGATGAAGTATTTCGTCCTCGGCGCGCTCTCCTCCGGCCTCCTGCTCTACGGCCTCTCCATGATCTACGGCGCGACCGGCACGCTGACCATCCATGAGGTGGCGCGCGAGGTCGGACGGCTCGCCGCGAGCAACTCGGACCGGAGCTTCCTCGTTTTCGGGCTCGTTTTCGTCGTCTCGGGCCTCGCCTTCAAGCTCGGCGTCGTGCCCTTTCACATGTGGATACCGGACGTCTACCACGGGGCGCCGACGCCGGTGACGCTCATCATCGGCTCCGGGCCGAAGGTCGCCGCTTTCGCCATGGCGGTGCGGCTCCTCGTCAATGCGCTGCCTTCGCTCGCCCCCGATTGGCAACAGATGCTCGCGGTGCTCGCCGTCCTCTCGATCGCGCTCGGCAACATCACGGCGATCGCGCAATCGAACATAAAGCGCATGCTCGCCTACTCGGCGATCGCCCACATGGGCTTCATGCTGCTCGGACTCCTCTCCGGGTTCGTGCAGGGCAACTGGCTGAACCGCACCGATGCCTACGCCGCCTCGCTCTTCTACATGGTGATCTACGCCATCATGTCGGTCGGCGCCTTCGGCATGCTGATCTATCTCTCGCACGCGGGCTTCGAGTGCGAGAACTTGGACGACATGAAGGGCCTGAACCGCCGCCATCCGTGGTACGCATTCCTGATGCTCGTGATCATGTTCTCGCTCGCTGGAATTCCGCCGACCGCCGGCTTCTACGCGAAGCTCGCCGTCTTCCAGGCCGCGGTCGCGGCCGGGCACGTCTGGCTTGCCGTCGTCGCCGTGCTGCTATCGCTCGTCGGCGCCTTCTACTACCTGCGCGTCGTAAAGCTCATGTACTTTGACGAGCCGGTGGCCCCGTCGAGCGTCCGGCCGCAGCCGGTGGGGCGTCTCGTCCTTTCGGCCAATGGCCTCTTCCTACTTTTCCTCGGCATCCTGCCGCAGAGCCTGATGGCAATGTGCGCCGCCGCCTTTCCGGGGCTGAAGTGATGGATCTCACCGAGCACACGCTAAGCGGCGAGCAGGTCTTCGATGGCAAGCTCCTGCAGGTCTACCGGGATCTCGTGCGGCTCCCCGACGGCACGAGCGGTACGCGCGAGTACATCCGCCATCCCGGGGCGGTGGCGATCGTGCCGCTCTTCGACGACGGCACGGTGCTCCTCGAGCGCCAGTTCCGCTATCCGCATCGGCGCGAGTTCATCGAGGTGCCCGCGGGCAAGCTCGAGCCGAACGAGCCGCATCTCGATACCGCGAAGCGCGAGCTGATGGAGGAGACAGGCTACGCCGCCGACGAATGGACCCGGCTCGCGGTAATCCACACCGCGATCGCCTACACCGACGAGGCGATCGATCTCTTTCTCGCGCAGAGGCTGCGCAAGGTCCGCGACGCGGCGCTCGATGCCGGCGAATTCGTGCAGACGCTCGTCGTGCCGTTCGCCGAGGCGATCGCCATGGTGCGCGACGGACGCATCACCGATGCAAAGTCGGTCGCCGGCCTCTTGTGGGTACATAGCTTGCACCTCTGAGGGCTCCTACAGAGCAAGGAGCAGCCATGAAAAGCTTCGCCGCGGCGGCCGCGGCTGCCGTGATTCTCGGCGCGTGTGCCGTCTCACCGCCTGACAACACGTTCGCGTATCGCCCCGGGACCGGGGTCGTCCAAAGCGTGCAGCCTGCTCGCGTGGAGATCCCGGGGGGCAATCTGCCCGGTTCCGCCGCCTCGGGTGGGCGCGTCGAGACGCCGCTTTCCAATCTCACCAAACCCCGTTGGGTGGAGGGCTATCAGCTCACGCTTCGGATGGACGACGGCACGTCGCAGGCGATCACCCAGAATAGCCCGGACTTCCTGGCGGGCGATCGCGTGCAAGTGACGCCCGAAGGCCGCGTGCTGAGAGCGGCGTCGGGCGCCCAGACGCCGCTTGCCTATCGCGCGGGTAACGGCACGGTGCAGGCGGCCGCGGGCGGCAGCGCCGCCTCGTCGCAGGAGATCACGGTGCGCATGGATGACGGCACGACGCAGAGCCTCACGGTGCAGGGCGCGCGATTCCAGACGGGCGAGCGCGTCGCGATCGGCGCCGACGGACGTGTGCTGAAGCCTTAGCCGCGAGCCCTCAGCGCTCGATCGCCTGCCGCACGCTCGTCGCGAGACTCTCCAGGTCGTAGGGCTTCGGCAGGAGACGCAGGTCATGCTCGAGCGGCGCGCCGGCGAGCATTGGGTCGCGCGGATAGCCGCTCGCGAAGAGCACCGGCAGGCCGGGGAAGCGGGCGCGCACGCGCTCGGCGAGGTCGCGGCCGGTGAGCCCACCGGGCAGCACGATGTCGGTGAAAACGAGGTCGATTCGCTGCACCGCGGCTTCGTCGAGGAGGCGCAACGCCGCCGCGCCGTCCGCCGCCTGTAGAACCTGGTAGCCGAGCCCCTGCAGTGCCGAAACGGCGTAGCGGCGCACTTCCTCATTGTCCTCGACAACGAGGAGCGTCTCGTTCGCCTTCGCGCGCGGCAAGGAGCCGGCAAGCGGCGCGCTCGGCGGAGCGCGCAGGTCCGCCTTGTCCGCGCTCGCGCGCGGGAGATAGAGGCGCACGGTGGTCCCTTCGCCCATCCGGCTGTGGATGCGGATATGGCCGCCCGACTGCTTTACGAACCCGTAGACCATCGAGAGGCCGAGTCCCGAGCCTTTGCCAGTCTCCTTGGTGGTGAAGAAAGGCTCGAACACCCTGCCAAGGAGGTCGGGCGCAATGCCGCATCCGGTGTCGCTGACCGCGAGGACCAGGTACTCGCCGGGCTTCAGCTCATCGACGGGCGCCGGATAGGGATCGGCGACCTCGATGTTGGCGGTGTCGATGGCGAGGCGTCCGCCCCCGGGCATCGCATCGCGGGCGTTGACCACCAGGTTGAGAAGCGCCGTCTCGAGCTGATTGCGGTCGGCGAATGCGGGCCACAACCCCGGCTCGAGCGTCGCTTCTAGAGCGATGGTCTCGCCGATGGTGTGGCGGATGATCACCGACATCTCGGTAATCAACTGGTTCACGTCGAGGAGCGCCGGCGCGAGCGGTTGCAGGCGACTGAAGGCGAGCAGGCGATGCGTGAGCTGCGCAGCGTTGCGCGTCGCCTGCAGCACCGTGTCGATCGGCCCGAGCCAGAGCTCGCGCGAGCGCGCGCCCGGCGGCTCGTAGTGCAGCAGCGTGCGCTTCAGGATTTCCACGTTCCCCATGATGACCTGGAGGATGTTATTGAAGTCGTGCGCCACGCCGCCCGTGAGCTGCCCCACCGCTTCCATTTTCTGCGCCTGGTGAAGGCGCGCTTCGGCCTCGGCGCGCCTCTTCGCTTCGGCTTCGAGCTCGATGGTGCGGTGGCGTACGCGCTCTTCGAGCTGCGCGTTGGCGCGCTCGAGCGCCTCCTTAGCCGCGGCGAGCGCGGCCGCAGTTTCTTTGCGCTCCGTGATGTCGATGTCGACGCCGCTATAGCGCACCGGCGTGCCGTCGCTATCGCGCACCACGCGGCCGCGGCCGAAGATCCAGCGCACGGCGCCGTCGGGCCGGATGATGCGGTATTCCATTTCATAGGTGTCGGTGCCGCTCTCGAGCGCCTGGCGAAAGCCCTCGAGCACCCGGGCGCGATCGTCGGGATGGCGGAGCGCTCGGATGCGCTCCATCGGCACGGGGTCGGCCGTGGGCGGCAGTCCCATGATGCGGAAGAATTGTGGCGTCGCGCGCGCCGTCGATGTGGTGAGATCGATGTCCCAGACGCCGATGCCCGCCGATTGCTCGGCCATCGTGAGAATGGCGTCGCGCTCGCGCAACGCCTCCTCCTGCGAGGCGGCCGAGTGAAAAAGCGACCAGCGGCTCGTTCTTTGCGCGCTCACGGCGTGTCGCGGCCTTCCGGTAGTATTCGCCGCAAATCGTAGTAGGAATCGGTTGAAATCGTCTAGCGTCTGGGCCGCTTGCGCCGCGAGCCTGCTGATCAGCGTAGGCGCCGCCGCACAGCCGCGCCCCCTGGTCATCAATGCGAACACGTCGGACCCGGCGCCGCGCGCGGCCTGGGAGGCCGCGGTGCTTCGCTTTCAGAAGGAGAATCCGGAAATCGAGGTGCGCCTCAACATCTACGACCACGAGAGCTACAAGAAGTCGATCCGCAACTGGCTCACCGGCGCGCCGCCCGATGTGGTGTTCTGGTTCGCCGGCGACCGCATGCGCCAATTCGCGGCGCCGGGGCTGCTCGCCGATGTGAGCGAGCTCTATACGGCGCAAGTGCGCCGCTCGCTGCATCGCTCGGCGGTCGCGCTCGTGAGCCTGGCGGGCCGCCAGTACGGCGTGCCCTATACCTACTACCCGGTGGGCCTTTATTACCGGCGCGACCTCGTGCAGGCGCCGCGCACGTGGCAGGAGCTCCTGAGCGCCTGCGAGCGCTTGAAGCGCGAAGGCCTTGAGCCGATTGCGATCGGCACGAAGGAGCTTTGGCCGGCCGCAGCGTGGTTCGATTACCTGGATCTGCGCTTGAACGGCTACGCCTTCCACATGGAGCTCATGGAAGGGCGGGTGGCGTACACCGACCCGCGCGTGCGCGAAGTGTTCGACTACTGGCGCGAGCTCCTCGATCGCGGCTGCTACAGCCGCAACCACGCCTCCTCGACCTGGCAGGAAAGCCAGTCGCTCCTCTACCAGGGGAAGAGCGCGCTCATGCTGATCGGCAATTACATCGTCCCGCAATTTCCGGTCGAGGTTAGGCCAAAGATGGATTTCGCGCCCTTTCCGACGCTGCGCCCGGGCGTGGGCGAAACCGAGGAGGCGCCGGTCAACTCGCTCCATATTCCGGCGCGCGCACGCAATGTCGAGGGAGCAAAGCGCTTTCTCGCCTACGTGCTGCGCGCCGACGTGCAGGAAGGGCTGAACCGCGACATGCTGCAGATTCCGGCGAACCTGCAGGCGCGTACCGCCGACGATCGATTCCTGCGCGCCGGGCGGGAACACCTGGCGCGCGCTCAGGCGCTCACGCAGTACTTCGACCGCGATACGAGCGAGGATCTGGCGCAGGTGGCGATGAAGGGTTTTCAGGAGTTCATGCTTTACCCGGCGCGACTCGACTCGATCCTGGAAACCATTGAACAGGCGCGCCGCCGCATCTACCGCTAGCGCGCCTTACGCGGCGACGCTCGCGCTCCTCCTGCCGGCGTGCGTCCTCTTCGCCGCTTTCGTGGTCGTCCCGATCGTCCAAAACGTCTGGCTCTCGCTGCACGACTGGGACGGGGTCGGGGCGCGCACCTGGGTGGGCGCCGCGAACTATCGCGAGCTCTTCGCCGACCCGGTGTTCCGCACGGCGCTCGCCAATAACGCGCGCTGGCTCGTCGTTTATTCGCTCGCCCCCACCCTCGGCCTTGGCCTTGCGCTCCTCCTCAATCAGGAGCTCTTCGGCATGCGCCTTGTGCGCTCGCTTTTTTTCATGCCGTTCGTGATCAGCCAGGTCGTGGTCGGCATCGTCTTCGCCTGGTTCCTGCACGCGCGCTTCGGGCTCCTGAACGAGGTTCTCGCGCCGGTGGGCATCGGGCCGCTTGCGCCGCTCGAGAACGAGCGCTTCGCGATCTATGCGCTCATCGCCGCCGGCCTCTGGCCGCAGAGCGCGTACTGCATGATTCTTTATCTGACCGGCCTTGCGACGATCCGCCCGGAGCTCGTCGAGGCGGCGCGCATGGATGGCGCGCGCGGCTGGCGGCTTTTTCGCCACGCCGTGCTGCCGCAGCTCACGCCGGTGCACTTCATCGTCGCCATGGTGTGCGTGGTCTCGGCGCTGCGCAGCTTCGACTACGTGATGATCATGACCGGCGGTGGACCTTTCGATCGCACGTCGGTCCTCGGCTTCTACATGTACGAGCAGACCTTCGCCGCCTCGCGCTACGGCTACGGCGCGGCGATCGCCACCGTGCTTCTCGTGCTGATGAGCGGGCTCGTCGGCTTCCTTCTCGTGCGCCTGATGCGCGCGGAGAGGCGCGGCTAGCGATGTTTCCGGCCCCCGTCCGCTCGCGCGGCGCGCGCCTCGCCTACGCGAGCGGCGTGCTCGCCGTGCTCGCGCTCTGGCTCGTGCCGCTCTTCGGTATCGCGCTCACGTCGGTCCGCTCGGTCGACGAGATTGCCCGTGGCAACTACTGGGGCGCGCCGCAGGGCGCGCTTTTCGATAATTACCTCGCCGTCCTCACCGGCTCGCGCATGGTGAGCTTCATGGCAAATAGCTTCCTCGTCTGCCTGCCCGCTGTCGCCGGCGCGGTCGCCCTTTCGGCCATGGCGGGATACGCGCTCGCCAAGCATGAATTTGGCGGCAATCGACTGCTCCTGATGATGTTCGTCGCCGGCAATCTCGTCCCCTTCCAGGCGCTCATGATCCCGGTACGCGACCTCATGATCGCGCTTGGCCTCTACGACACGCGCTGGGCGCTCATCGTCTTCCACATCGCGTTCCAGACGGGTTTTTGCACGCTTTTCATGCGCAACTTCATCCGTGCCCTTCCCGATGCGCTGATCGAGGCGGCGCGCCTAGAAGGCGCGGGCGAGCTTGCCGTCCTCTGGCACGTGGTCCTGCCGCTCGTGCGCCCGGCGATGGCGGCGGTCGGCGTCCTCGTCTTTACCTTCGTCTGGAACGATTACTTCTGGTCGCTCGTTCTCGTGCAGTCGGACGATGTGCGACCGCTCACCGCGGGGCTGCAATCGCTGCGCGGCATGTGGCAGACGTCCTGGCCGCTCGTGTCGGCGGCATCGCTCCTTGCCGCGCTGCCGCCGGTGGTGCTCTTCTTCTTGATGCAGCGCCACCTCATCACCGGCCTCACCTACAGCGCGCGAGCCCGCTGAAATCCGGCTAAGCGGCCTGACGCATCTGCTGCTGGCGGAGCATCCGAGCCTTTGCCACCAGATTCTC
>JBHELS010000183.1:0-8586 GCA_046263015.1 Burkholderiales bacterium
GCCGCGCCGCCGGGTAAGCCGGCAGCGCACCCACCGGCGAAGAACTAGCGGCATGTTCTCGCGCTTCTTCATCGATCGGCCGATCTTCGCGGCGGTGCTCTCGATCTTCATCGTGCTCGCCGGGCTCGCGGCGATGCGCACGCTGCCCATCGCGCAGTACCCGGAGATCGCGCCGCCGGTCGTGACGGTGCAGGCGATTTATCCGGGCGCCTCGGCGGAGGTGATCGAGCAGACGGTCGCCGCGCCGCTCGAGAACGCGATCACCGGCGTCGAGAAGATGATTTACATGAGCTCGACGTCGGGCTCGAACGGCATCGTGCAGATCCAGGTCACGTTCGACATCGGCACCAACGCCGACCAGGCGACCGTGGATGTGAATAACCGGGTCAAGCAGGCGGAAGCGCGCCTGCCCGAGGAAGTGCGCCGGCAAGGCGTGCAGGTGACCAAGGGCTCGTCGGCCTTCCTGCAGGTGCTCGCGTTCTATTCGCCGGACAAGCGCTACGACACGCTCGCCATCAGCAACTACGTGACGCTGAACGTGCTCGATGCGCTCAAGCGTGTTCCGGGCACGACCGGCGTGCAGATCTGGGGCGCGAAGGACTACGCGATGCGCGTCTGGGTGCGCCCGGATCGCCTCACCCAGTTACGCCTGACGCCGAACGATCTGATCCGCGCGCTGAATGAGCAGAACGCGCAGTTCGCCGCCGGCAAGATCGGCCAGTCGCCGACCGGCGGGCCGCAGGAACTCGTCTACACGATTACCACCAAGGGGCGGCTTGCCGATGCGCGCGAGTTCGAGAACATCATCGTGCGCGCGAATCCCGATGGCTCGAACCTGCGCCTGAAGGATGTGGCGCGCGTCGAGCTCGCCTCCAAGGACTATGAATTCATCGGCCGGCTGAATGGGCAGGAAACGACGCTCATTGGTGTTTTCCTGCTGCCCGGCGCGAATGCGCTCAAGGTCGCCGACGACGTGGTGAAGACGCTCGATGAAATAAAACCGCGTTTCCCGGCGGGAATGGAATACGCGGTGCCTTATGACACGACGCGCTTCGTCAAGGTCTCGATCCGCGAGGTGGTCATCACGCTCATCGAAGCGATGCTGCTCGTCGTACTGGTGGTGTTCCTTTTCCTCCAGAACTGGCGCGCGACCCTCATCCCGATGGCTGCGGTGCCGGTGTCGCTGATCGGCACGTTCGCGGGTCTTTATCTCCTCGGGTACTCGATCAACACGCTCACCCTCTTCGGCATGGTGCTCGCCATCGGCATCGTCGTCGACGACGCCATCGTGGTGCTCGAGAACATCGAGCGCATCATGCACGAGGAGCATTTGCCGGCGCGCGATGCGGCGGTAAAGGCGATGCGCGAAGTTGCCGGTCCGGTGATTGCCATCGTGCTCGTCCTCTGCTCGGTGTTCGTGCCGATCGCTTTTCTCGGCGGGCTCGCGGGCGAGCTCTACCGCCAGTTCGCCGTCACCATCGCGATCGCGGTGGTCATTTCCGGTGTGGTGGCGCTGACACTCACCCCGTCGCTCTGCGTGCTCATCCTCAGGCGCGAGCACAAGGTGCCCGCTCGCTTCTTCGCCTGGTTCAACGACTGGTTCCACCGCGCGACCGGCCGCTATACCGATGGGGTCGCATGGATGATCCGGCGCGCGGCGATCGGCGTCGCGCTCTTCGCGTTGATGGTGGTCGGTGCCGCGTTCCTATGGCGAATCACGCCCGGGAGCCTCGTGCCCGACGAGGATCAGGGCTTTTATATCGCGGCGGTGATCCTGCCCGATGGAGCGACGCTCGAGCGCACCGACCAGGTGGTCGAGCGCGTGGTCCAGGCGATAAAGTCCAATCCGAACAATAAGGACGCGGTCGCCTTCACCGGCTTTGATTTTCTGGGCGGCTACTTTCGCAACAACGCCGCCACGATCTTCGTCACGCAAATACCGTGGGATAAGCGCAAGGTCGAGACCAAGCAGCTGGTCGGCGAGCTTTTCATGAAGACCGCCGGCATCAAGGAGGGATTGGTTCTCGCCTTCAGTCCGCCGGCGATCTTCGGCCTCGGCAGCGCCGGCGGGTTCGAGCTCTACCTGCAGAACCGCGGCGAGGGCGGCGCGCATCGTCTCGCAGAGGTGATGGGCCAATACATGCAGCGCGCGATGCAGGATCCGCACTTCGCCTTCGTGCAGACCCTTTGGCGCGCCCAGACGCCGCAGCTCTATGTCGATGTCGACCGCGAGAAAGCGAAGGCGCTCGGCGTGCCGCTGCAGGACCTCTACGGCGCGCTCTCCGCGACGCTCGGCAACTACTACGTCAACGACTTCAACAAGTACGGCCGCACCTGGCAGGTGCTGATGTCGGCTGAGCCGCAGTTCCGCAAGAGCCCCGACGATGTCGGCGACATTTACGTTCGCTCCGAGCGCGGCGAAATGATCCCGCTGCGCTCGCTCGCCAACATCCGCTACGCCTCGGGGCCGGACTCGCTGACGCGCTTCAATAACCTGCCGGCGGTGAAGCTCTTCGGCCAGGCGGCGCCCGGCGTCTCCTCCGGGCAGGCAATTGCAGAGGCCGAGCGGATCGCAGGCGAGGTGCTGCCGAGCGATTTCAGCTATGACTGGGGCGGTGCTTCCTACCAGGAGAAGAAGTCGGGCGGCACTTCGGTGATCGCGCTCGGGCTCGCGGTGATCATGGTGTTCCTGATCCTCGCGGCGCAATACGAGCGCTGGTCGCTGCCGCTTTCGGTGCTGCTCGCGCTGCCCTTCGGCACCTTCGGCGCCCTCGCCGCGGTGTGGCTGCGTCATTACACGAACGACGTCTACTTCCAGATCGGCCTCGTCACGCTGCTCGGTCTCGCGGCCAAGAACGCGATCCTGATCGTACAGTTCGCGGAGCTGAAGGAGCGTGAAGGGCTCTCGGCGGCCGCCTCCGCGCTCGAGGCGGCGCGGCTTCGCTTCCGGCCGATTCTGATGACCTCGCTCGCCTTCATCTTCGGCGTGCTGCCGCTTGCGCTCTCCAGCGGCGCCGGCGCCGGTGCCCGCCGTTCGGTGGGCACGGGCGTCATGGGCGGCATGCTCGCCGCTACGTTCCTCGCCATCTTTTTCGTGCCGATGTTCTTCAAGTTGCTCGCAACGCGACGGCTGAAGGAGGGGCGCAGCACGGCCGAGATCCGCGAGGAGGTCGCGCGCTCGCGCACGGTGACGCACACCCATGTCCTCGGACCTCATCATGCGCCGCATCCTCGCGGTTAGCGCCGCGCTGCTCGCCGCCTGCAGCACCCAGCCGCGCTATGAGCGGCCGGCGCTCGAGCTGCCGACGGCGTGGAAGGAAAGCGCGCCGCCGTTTGCCGAAGACGGCCGGTGGTGGCGCATTTACGACGATCCGGCGCTCGCGCAGCTGATCGACGAATCGTTCGCGCGCAACGCCGATCTCGCGATCGCGGCGGCGCGCGTCGACGAGGCGCGAGCCATCGTCGCTGATGCCCGCGGCGCGCAGCTGCCGACGGTCAATGCACAGGCAGGCGCATTCCGTCAGCAAATCTCGCAGCGCACCGCGACCGCTTTCCCGGGGTTCCCGCGCGAGTACAGCGACTATCGCGCCGCATTGAACGTCTCTTGGGAGGTCGACCTCTTCGGGCGGCTGCGCGCGGGGGTCGAAGCGGCGCGCGCCGATCTCGCCGCGAGCGAGGCGGCACGCGAAGGCGTGCGCCTCGCGCTCGCCGCGCAGGTGGCCAAATCCTACTTCGCCTTGCGCGCGTTCGATGAGCAGGTGGAGCTCACGCGCCGCAATGTCCAATTGCGCGAGGACGCGCTTGGCCTGCAGCGCAAGCGCTTCGCCGGCGGCGTGATTTCCGAGTTCGACCTGCGCCAGCTCGAGGCCGAGGCGGCCGCGGTACGCGCCCAGCTGCCGCCGCTCGAGCGCCAACGCGACGCGGAGGAGGCCGCGCTCGCGGTGCTCCTGGGTCGCACGCCGCGCCAGATCTATGAGGACGCGGTGGCCCGGACGATGCGCTTCGACGAAGCGCCTGGCCCGGTCGCCTTGCCTTCGGGCCTGCCCTCGGAGCTGCTCTTGCGTCGTCCGGATCTCGTGCAGGCGGAGCGCGAGCTCGCCGCGGCGAACGCGCGCATCGCGGCGGCTCGCGCCGACATGTTCCCCTCCATCGTGCTCACGGGGTTCGCCGGCCGGGAAAGCGCGGCGCTCTCGAACCTCTTCAGTAGCCCCGCCGGCATCTGGCAGCTCGCCGCCGCCATTACCCAGCCGATCTTCGCCGGCGGACGTCTCGAGGCGCGCACGGACGTGGCCCGCGCGCAAGAGCGTCAGGCGCTCGGGCAATACCAGAAAACGATACAGAGCGCGTTCAGCGAAGTGCGCACCGCGCTGAGCGCGCAAAGCCGCTCGCGCGAAAGCTATGACGTGGAGTCGACGCGCGCCACCGCGCTCGCCGACACGGTGCGTCTCGCGCGGCTACGCTATCAAAACGGGGTTGCGAGCCAGCTCGATGTCATCGACGCCGAGCGCGGGCTGCTCGCCGCGCAAAGCGCCCGCATCGAGGCGTTGCGCGCCCAGCGGGCCGCGATCGCGGACCTGTTCCGGGCGCTCGGAGGTTAAAGCCGCTTAGCCGCGGCCGAAGATGCGGTCCAGGTGGTCGAGGTCGTTCACCACCTGCCACTCGGAGGCGCCCGCCTTCACGACGCGCGCTTTCCATTCGTCAAGCCGTCCCAGATAGCGGCGCGGGTCGACGTTGTCGGCCCGCAGCTTGACGACGTTCACCGCGACGATGCGGATGTTTTTCAGGCTGATTGGGAAGTTGCGCACCGTGACCTTGTCGAGCTCCTCCTGCATGTCGGAGAAGATGATGATGGTCTTCGTGCCGGCGGCGCCTTCGTTGAGAAACTCCGCGCCTTGGATCAGGCCGCCCGTAATGTCCGTGTATTTGCTCCCGGAGACATTGCGAAAAGCGGAGTCGATTCGCTCGCGGAAGGCGCGCTTTTGCGCATTGGCCTGCGAGGGGCGCGTGTCGAAGGTCGCCTTGGCGACGATGTCCTTTTCGCTGAAGCTGCGACTCTGCACCCGCGCAATGGCGAGCGAGTCGCCGGGCTGGAGCGTGCCGAGCAGATAGTTGATGATCAGGCGCGCCTTGCCGGCCTCCTGCGAGTACGTACCGGAAGTGTCAACCAGCATGTATACCGCGTGCCGGTGGGCGCGCGGGTCGGCGCAGCCGCCCGCGGCCAGCGCGAGCGTCGAGAGAATGAACTGGCGTCGGTCCATGGCGTCTCCTAGGCGTGCGTGCGCTCGGCGTCGAAGTCCGGCGCACCGCGACTGTCCGAACGGCGCGCCTGCTTCGCGAGCCGCTCGGCGAGAAGCGGCACAACGATCGCGACGTCGTACAGGCGAATGAGAACGCGGCTGCCTTGGCGGACTGCCTGACTCGCGACGCGCAGCAGCACGGCCATGGCGCGTACCAGGGCGATGAGCGCTACGCCGCCCACCGTGCGCGCCGAATGGATCAACGACTCTAGCGGGATGGCGATGAAGGCGAGGGCAAACGGCAGGATGAAGCCGAGCAGCATCTGGCCCGCGGTCGGAATGCGGCCCACCCAACCCTCGGTCGCCGCGGCCTGAACCGTAGCGAGCGATTGCAGAAGCGCCTGCTTGTCGGCGATCAGCATATCGCGCATCAGCGCGAGCGCCGCCTCGACCCCGGCGAGCGTGACGAGGAGCGAAAGCGCGATCCACAGCATGCGACGGCGCAGCACCTCATTCAGGCTCGCGATGCGCGGGAAAAGGTGCGTGATGCGCATCGCTTCGAGCAGGAAGAGGCCCATCGATGCCTCGACGAAGATGATGACGAGTGCCGCCACTTCGGAAGTGCGAAGCGAGCTCGTGATGTAGTCGCCGGCGCCGACCATCTCCGACATCGGCAACGCGATCAGCTTGAAGTTGATAAAGGCGCCGCCGGCGGCCACCGTCATGACAACGAGCGAGATCAGAAACTGCGTGAACGCCGACACCGTCAGGGCGTGCTGCGCCTTGTCGGTCGCGGCGTTGATCGCCTCGTACTTCGCCATGTGCGCGTCGACGCTATTGACGCTCGTTTGCAGGCTGGCCACGTTCTTTTCCACCTGCGTAAGGTTCTTGTCCACCGAGCGCCAGAACGGCATGAAGCTTTCCAGAATCTGGTGCCGGGTCTCGTAAGCCTTGCGGTACTCGGCGAGCGCCTTGTCGTGAATGGCGGTCACCGAGCGCTTGATCTCGTCGAGCACGCGCAGCACGAGCTCGTTGCCGGTCGATTTGACCGTCGCGATGGCGGCGACGGCATCGGTCCAATCCGGCGGCGGCGGCGGCACTTCGCCGCATTTCTTGTAGTCCTCCTCGATCTTGGTGATCTCGTCGAGCAACTTTCTCTGCAGCGTCGGATAGCCCTGCAGGTCGCGCGTGACGATCGCCGCGAGGCGCTCGAACTCGCGCTCGACGCGGCTACCGACTTCCTGGCGTCCGTGAGCGAGGAGCACGGCCTTGTTCCGCTGCTGGATGTCGGCCGCCGCGGCCGTCAGCGAGCGCGCGGCGATGCGGAGCGGGCCGCCGATCATCAGGGCGAGCGCGCGAAGAAGCTCGTGCACCGGCCAGCGCGCCGCATACATGAAGCCCATGGCGAGCACCGCAAGCACGAGCACGGAAAGGCCGGGATTTTCCGGCCACAGAAGCAGCGATTGAAAGCTCATGAACACACCCTCCCTTGTCTTGCCGCACGGTAGACGAGATCGGGGCGATGCGCTTTACAACTTATTGCCCTTCATGAACTATGCCTTTGTCTCTTCGAGGAAAAATTCCTGAGTGTGGAAAAATCGCGCCACGCGCGCGCGCTTTGCTCGCGATCGCCGTCGCGATCCGCGCGGGCGCTGAAGTGATTAGTTGAAGACGTAGGCGTCCATCGACAGGACGCCCGCATCGATGCCGGTGAAGATACGCTCCGGCTTGTAGTCCTCGCGCGCGGCCCCGAGCGCGAAGAAAAGCGGCAGGAAGTGCTCGTCGGTCGGGTGCGCGCGTGCGCCGTGCGGCGAGCGCGCGCGGTAGTCGGCGAGCGAGTCGAGGTCGTGCGCTTCCAGGCGTTCGCCCACCCACTGCGAAAATTCCTTGGCGTAGGGCTGCGGCTCGCCCGCGCCGCGCATCCAGTCGCGCAGGTTGTGCGTCATGTGGCCCGAGCCGATCACGAGCACGTTATCTTCCTCGAGTTTGCGCAGCGCGCGTCCGAGGGCGAGGTGGTGCCGCGTGCCGAGCGCGGGCTGCAGCGAGATCTGCACCACCGGCACGTCCGCCTCCGGATACATATAAAGGAGCGGTGCCCACGCACCGTGATCGAGGCCGCGCGTGCCATCGACGGCGCCCGTGAAGCCGGCATCCTTGAGGAGCGCCTGCGCGCGCGAGGCGACCTTCGGTTCGCCGGGCGCGGTATAGCGAATGCGATAGAGCGGCGCCGGGAAGCCGGAGAAGTCGTGAATCGTCTCCGGGCGCGCGGCGCCGGTCAGCACCGGCAGATTGGTTTCCCAGTGCGCCGAGGCGATGAGGATCGCCTGCGGTTTGCCGAGCCGCTTGCCGAGCGCCGCCCACGCGAGGCCCGCCGGCCCGGCTTCGAGCGCGTGCATCGGCGAGCCGTGGGAGAGGAAGACGCTCGGCAGCGGAATCACGACGCCTCGCTCACGCCGCGCGTTGCGCTTCCTTCGGCAACAGGCCCTCGGCCTGCAGCGCTTCCTTCACCTTCGGCCGCGCGCCCACGCGCTTCTGGAACGCGACGAGGTTCGGCCACTTCGCGAGGTCGATTTGCGTCGGCTTGGTCCAATTGAGCAGCACGAAGAGATACGCGTCGGCGACGGTGAATTGCTTGCCCATCAGGTAGTCCTTGCCGTCGAGCTGCTTGTCGAGCCAGTCGAAGCGCGTGGCGAGGTTCTCTTTCGCCACGGGCTTGTAATCCTCCGGCGTCGTCGGCTTGAAAAGAGGCGAAAACTGCTTGTGCACTTCGGAAGTGAGGAAGTTGAGCCACTCCTGGAGCCGGTAGCGCTCGAGCGTGCCCGCTTTCGGCGCGAGGCCGCTCTCCGGTTTTTGATCGGCGAGGTACTGGACGATGGCGGGGCCTTCGCTCAGCCGCTCGCCGTTGTCGAGCTCGAGTACCGGGACATAGCCGCGCGGGTTCACCTGCCAGAAGTCGCCGCCGCCCTCCATCGTTTTGTCTTTGGTGTTCACCTTCTGCAGTTGGATCGCGATGCCGGCTTCGCGCGCGACGATATGCGGGGATAGCGAGCAAGCGCCCGGTGCGTAGTAAAGCTTCATGCGGTGTCTCTTCCTTCAGTGGGTTGCGATTTATGACCAAGCCTGGATGACGGCGGGCGGCAGGCACACCGCTCGCGCATCCTCGGCCGTGATACGCACCGCGCCCGCGGCGCTGGCGGCGAGGAGCGCGAACGCCGCCGCGGTGACCAATGTTTTTCTCATGCGTAAGCCTCTTCCCGCAATTTGTGTGCGCGCGGAAGATTTACAAGGGCATAGGCGCCGTCGCCGAGAAGCGCTTGCGCCGCCGTGGCAAAGAGGAGAAACGCCGGAT
>JBHELS010000184.1:0-2765 GCA_046263015.1 Burkholderiales bacterium
TGTAGTAGCCGTGCACCGAGTTGTAGGCGACGCGCAGATTGGCGATGCCGGTGCGCGCGCGCTCGCGCGTTTCGAGCTCCGCGAGAAAGCTGCCGCCGTTCGTCTGCAGCGCGCGCAGCTCGTCGAGCTCGGGCGAACGGCGCTCGGCGATCACGCCGCCGTCGATGACGCGCGCCGCGGGCTCGTCCTTCAGCGCTTGGCGCAGGAGCGAGATGCACTCATCGGGCGTCGCCAGCTGCTCGGCGAGTTCGTGCAGAAGGTTCGGTGCCTGACCGCGAATTAGCGCCGCGCGCAGATCGCCGAGCAGCGCGAGGCTTTCGCGCAGGCCGGCGAGCTCGCGCGGCCGGGCGCTCTTCAACGCGATCCGCGCGGTGATGCGCTCGACATCCGAAAAGGCGCGCAGCGCCTTGTGCACGTCCTTCGCGCCGTCGAGAAGGCAGGCGACCGCTTCGTGGCGGCGCTTGAGCGCCTCGCGGTTGCGCAGCGGGTGATGCAGCCAGTGACGCAGTTGCCGGCTGCCCATGCCGGTCGCGCATTCGTCCAGCAGCGAAAAAAGCGTCGGCGCCGGCTCGCCGCGCAATGTCTCGGTGAGTTCGAGGTTGCGCCGCGTCGCGGCATCGAGGCGCACGTACTCGCCCGCACGCTCAGCCGCCACCGAAGTGACATGTGCGAGCGCCTGGCCCTGCGTTTTGCCCGCGTAGTCGAGAAGCGCGCCGCAGGCGCCGGTGGCGAGCGTCAGGTCGTCGATGCCGAAGCCCGCGAGCGTCGCCGCACCGAGCTGCTTCAGCAGCCGGCGCTTTCCCGCCTCGAGATCGAAGTGCCATGCCGGCAGGCGGCTTAGGAAGTAGCCGTCGAGCTGCACACCGTCGGCGACCAGCACCTCGGCGGGATCAATGCGCCGCAGCTCGTTCGCGAGCGCCTGCGGCGCGATCTCGGCGACGCGCAGCGTGCCGCTCGCGAGCGAGAGCCAGGCGAGACCGACGGTGCTCTTGTCGCGCGTGAGCGCGAGCAGGATGTTGTCTGCTTTGTCGTCCAGAAGCGAGGAGTCGGTGAGCGTCCCGGGCGTGACGATGCGCGTCACCTGCCGATCCACCGGCCCCTTGGCCGTCGCCACGTCGCCCACCTGCTCGCAGATCGCGACCGACTGGCCCAGCTTCACGAGCTTGGCGAGGTACTGCTCCACCGAATGCACGGGCACGCCTGCCATCTTCACCGGCGCGCCGGCGGAGAGACCGCGCTGCGTCAGCGTGATGTCGAGAAGGCGGGAAGCTCGCTCGGCGTCGTCGTAGAAGAGCTCATAGAAGTCCCCCATCCGGTAGAAGACGAGAATGTCCGGATGCTCGCCCTTGATGCGCAGGTACTGCTGCATCATCGGCGTGTGCTCGACTGGCTGGTTCACGCGGCGGATTTTAAAATGCCACGTACCTCTCGGCCGCATTCCTCGTCGAGAATTCCAGACGAAGTCATTGAGTGGGTTTCAACATCCGGTGGGAGAGAGGTGGCGAAGCCGGCATGATGACGGCGCGGGCGCATCCGCGCGTCGACAGCTGCACCAAGGTAGGCGGGCGAATGCACATCCCGTCGAGAGCAACGCCGGCGCGGCTACATCTGGCATCCACACAGCACAGGCGCGCCCGCGGCATGCATTTGCGTCGCTTTTGATGACGCGCTCGACCCGTGGCGCGAACTTCGATGTTATGTCCCACAGAGTCAGGTGCGTTCGAAGTCCTTTGCCGGCATCCTGGACGCCATGGGAGCATGCCGCCATCTCGCCCATACCATCAGTCGCGCGGCGCGGTCCTCGAGGACGTCTACAGGCGTGGGCAGAGATGCGCGCCGATCTCGATCCGCACGTTCAGACTCATTGTGCTTGGTCGGTCGTCGGTAATTCGACCAAGCCCGTATCTTCGTGCCTGAAATCCTGCTGTGACTTAACGTTAGGGCAGGGCTGACTGCTACAGCGTGTTCAACCGGCGCGCGGAGGGAGCTTCAGGGTCCCGTCCGGATTCGCCCTCGCGAGGAGCCCGCTCGACCATTCGTAGCTGTCCTCGGAGTTCACGCGCACGGCGAGTGTCAGGTCGGCCATCGCAGGTACTATTTGTCGGGCGATGCGCCACTTGTCGCTGGCGCACAGGGCCGGCTGTCAGGCGACGACGGTATCGGCGGGAAACAGGCGCTCGTACTCGCGATTGACGACCGAGTAGCACTCACATACGCGCCTTTCCAGGCGCGCGCGGTCGAGCACTGTGATGCGCCCGCGGCTGTATTCGATGAGGCCGTCGGCCTGGAGCTTCCCGGCGGCCTCGGTGACGCCTTCGCGCCGCACGCCGAGCATGTTGGCGATCAGCTCTTGGGTCATGACCAACTCGTTCGACGGCAGCCGGTCGAGGCTGAGGAGCAGCCAGCGGCAAAGCTGCTGGTCGACCGCGTGGTGGCGGTTGCACACCGCGGTCTGCATCATTTGCGTAATCAGCGCCTGCGTGTAGCGCAACAGCAGGTGCTGCAGCGCGCCGCCGTTTTCGAACACCTTCTTCAGCACCTGGGCCTTGAGCCGATAGGCCTCGCCGGCGCTTTGCACCGCGGCGCGGCTCGGCGTGGTCTCGCCGCCCATGAACAGGCTGATGCCGACCAGGCCCTCGTTGCCGGTGACTGCGATCTCCGCCGAGGACCCGTTTTCCAGAACGTAAAGGAGCGACACGATGCCGCTCGTCGGGAAGTACACATAGCCTTGCGTCGCGCCCGCTTCATACACCGACATCCCGAGC
>JBHELS010000185.1:0-3902 GCA_046263015.1 Burkholderiales bacterium
CAGCGATCAACGTGCGTAGCGACTCGCCATACAAATCGGTGAAGGACCTGCTCGCGGCCATCAAGGCGAACCCCGGGAAAATGAAAGCATCGGGCACCGGGCAGGGCGGCATCTGGCATCTTGCGATCGCGGGTCTCCTCAAGGAGCAAGGCATCGATCCCAACGCGCTGCCGTGGGTGCCGTCGAACGGCGCTGCACCGGGCATGCAGGACATGATCGCCGGGGGCGTCGATGTGGTGCCTTGCTCGATCCCGGAGGCGCGGCCGATGATCGACGCCGGCAAGGCGCGTGCGCTTGCCATCATGGATGCGAATCCGCCGGCGCTCTATCCGAACGTACCGACCTTGCACAAGGAGCTCGGCAGCAAATGGGCGATCGCCGCGTGGCGCGTGATCGCGGCGCCGAAAGGCATTCCGGCCGAAGTGCACAAGACGCTCACGAGCGCGCTGAAACGCGTGTACGACTCGAAGGACTACAAGGACTTCATGGCAAGCCGCGGTTTCGGCGTCGTATGGGCCGATCCGCAGAGCACGGCGAAATTCATGGCCGATTCCGATGCCAATCTCGGCGCCGCGCTTAAAGCCGTAGGACTCGCCAAATAAAGATTCATGACGCGCTGACGGGCGCTGCGCTCGTCGCGCTCGGCGTGCTCGTCCTCTGGCACGTCCAGAGCTTTCCCGCAATGCCGGGACAGAAGTTTGGCCCGGCGTGGTTTCCGGGCCTCATCGCCGTCGGTCTCGCGATCTGTGGCGCGCTGCTCGTGCATTCGGGCCTGCGCTCCCGCGGCGCGCTCCTCGAGTGGCCGGCATGGATGCGGCAGGCGCGGGCGACGAGAGGCGTCCTTGCCGTCATCGCCGGTATCGTGGTCTATGTTCTCGCGGTCGATCGGCTCGGTTTTCATATCACTGGCGTGGCGATTCTTGTGCTTTGGGTGCGAGTCCTCGGCGCATCGTGGCGTGTCACGTTGCCGGTGGCGCTCATCGCGACCGTGGCAATCCACTTTGCATTTTACAAGGCGCTGCGTGTGCCGCTTCCCTGGGGCGTGCTCGAGCGCTGGGCCTTCTAGATGAGCGGCGTGCTCGCGCAGGCGTTCGCGCTCGTCTTCGATCCCTACGTGCTGTGGGTGATCGTCGCCTCGGCGCTCTTCGGCCTCTTCGTGGGCGCCGTGCCCGGACTGACGGCGACCATGGCGACGGCGCTCCTCGTGCCAGTCACATTCTTCATGCCGCCCGTGCCGGCGATCGCGTCGATCGTCACGGCGACCGCCATGGCGATCTTCGCCGGCGATATCCCGAGCTGTCTCCTGCGCATGCCCGGAACGCCGGCCTCGGCGGCGTATACCGACGAGGCCTACGCGATGACGAAGAAAGGCCAAGGCGAACTCGCGCTCGGCTCCGGGCTTTGGTTCTCCATGCTGGGCGGCCTTTTCGGCACGGCGGTATTGATCGTGGCAGCGCCCTCCCTCGCGGAGATTGCGCTCAAGTTTTCCTCGTTCGAATATTTTTGGCTGGTCGTCCTCGGCCTCGCGAGCGCAGTGTTCCTCGCGCTCGGCAATCCGCTGAAGGGCGTCGTGTCCCTTCTCATCGGGCTCCTCGTCTCGGCAGTCGGGCTCGACAATCCCGCCGGGTTTCCGCGCTTCACGTTCGGCAATGCGGAGCTCGCGGGCGGTCTCACGCTGATACCCATCATGATCGGCATGTTTGCGGTGTCGGAGATCCTGCGCAGCGTCTCGCGCATCGCCGAGCCGTGGGAGATGGCACAGGCGAAGATCGGCAATGTGCTGCACGGCATGTGGCAGCTCACCAAGCGCTACCCGTGGCAGTTCGTCCGCGGCAGCACGCTCGGCACCGCGATCGGGGCTCTGCCGGGCGCCGGTGCCGACATCGCGGCTTGGATGTCCTATGCCGTCTCGAAGCGTTTCTCCAAGGAGCCGCAGAAATTCGGCACCGGCCACGTCGAAGGCATCATCGAGGCTGGGGCGTCTAACAACAGCGCGCTCGCCGGCGCCTGGATCCCGGCGCTCGTCTTCGGCATCCCCGGCGATTCGATCACGGCTATTGTCATCGGCGTTCTTTACGTCAAAGGCCTGAATCCCGGGCCGACCGTCTTCATGAACAACGCCGCGTCCATCTACGCTGTCTTTCTCGTCTTCATCCTCGCGAACCTCCTCATGCTGCCGCTCGGCATTGCCGCCATCAAGGCGGCGAAGCAGATGTTGCGCGCCCCGCGCGAGGTGCTCCTGCCGGTGATCCTCCTCTTCTGCATCGTCGGGTCGTTCGCCATCAACAATTCGATTTTCGGCGTCGTCCTGATGCTCGTATTCGGGCTCATCGGCTACGTGATGGAGGAAAACGGCTTCCCGGTTGCGCCGGCGATTCTCGGCATGGTGCTCGGGGCGATGCTTGAAGAAAACTTCATCAGCTCGATGATCAAGGCGGACGGTCGCCCGGCCGCCTTTTTCGAGCGACCGATCGCCGGCGCGCTCGGCGTTCTCACCCTCGCGGTGTTCGCCGTGCCGCTCGTGCGCCGGCTTATTGCTCGATCTTGATATTGGCGTTGCGGATGATGCTGCCGTAGCGCTCCTGCTCGCGCTTGAGGAATGCCGCCATCTCCTCCGGGGTATTCGACGCGGTCTCCATCCCGAGGGTCACGTACTTCTCGCGCAGCTCGGGCGCGTCCATCGCCTTGCGGATTTCCGCCGCCAGCTTGTTCGTCACCTCGCGCGGCGTGCCGGCCGGCGCGCCGTAGCCGATCCAGGCGCCGATGTCGTAGCCGGGGATGTTCGCAGCTTCGGCGAGCGGCGGCACCTCCGGCAGCGCCGCACTGCGACGCCCGCTCGTGACGCCGAGCGCTTTGAGGCGTCCGGCCTTGATGTGCCCGGCAAGCGAGGCGACCGTCTCGAGCGCATAGTCGATCTGCCCGCTCATCAGGTCGGTGAGCGCGGGGGCGCTGCCCTTGTATGGCACATGGCGAGCTTTGAGTCCCGCCATGGAGTTGAAGAGCTCGGATACGAGATGCGCCGTGGCGCCGGTGCCGGAGGATGAGAACGTGTACTTGTCCGGATTTGCGCGCACCAGCGCGACGAAATCGCGAGCATTGCTAGCGGGGAAATTCGGATTCACGACGAGCGCGAATGGCGCGAGCGCAATCAGGCTCACGGGCGCGAGATCGTGCAGCGGGTCGTAGGGAATCTTCTGCAAATTCGGCATGATCGAGATCGGCCCGCTCGAGGCGGCGAGCAGCGTGTAGCCGTCCGGCGCGCTCTTCACGACGAAATCCGTGCCGATCGAGCCGCCGGCGCCCGGCCGGTTGTCGATCACGAACGGCTGGCCAAGCGACTGCTGTAGCCGCTCGGCAACCACGCGCGCCGCGATGTCGGTCGCTTGGCCGGGCGGCCAGGGCACGACGACTCGGACCGGACGACTTGGATAACTCTGCGCGTTGGCAAGCGCCGCGCTGAGCGCGCAGAAAACCGCGATGACAAGTCTCATCCTGATTTCTCCTCGACGCCGATTCTAGAACGTGCCGGGGTACGCACCGCCGTCGATGAGAAAGTTCTGCCCGGTCACGTAGCTCGCCTGCGCGCTGCAGAGGTACGCGCAGGCGTCGCCGAACTCGGCCGGATCGCCGAGGCGTCCGGCGGGGATCGAGCGTAGCCGCTCGGCCGCGGCCTCGTCCTCCGTGAGTCCCGCCGCCTTGGCGAAGCCGGCGAGCGTTTGGCGGGTGCGATCGGTGAGAAAGGAGCCGGGCAGGAGATTGTTGATGGTGACGTTGTGCTTCACCGTTTGCCGCGCGAGCCCGGCGATGAAACCCGTGAGGCCTGCGCGCGCGCCGTTGGAAAGGCCGAGCGCCGGGATCGGCGCCTTCACGCTCATCGAGGTGATGTTGACGATGCGTCCGAA
>JBHELS010000186.1:0-6381 GCA_046263015.1 Burkholderiales bacterium
GTCGCTGTCACCTCGATCGGCGTCGCCGAGTGGTCGGGATGCAGTGCCACAAACGTGGAATCGAGCTTCATGCGCCCATCAGCTTCGCCCACTGCGTCCAGAAGGCGCGCAAATGCGCCTCGTCGGTATTGAGCTGCTCGCCCTCCTTCGCCATGCCGCGCGTGAGCGGTGACCATTGCACCTCTTTATAGGTACCGAGCCCTTCCTGGACGGCTTCCAGCGCCGCGATGTCGTCGGGCGTGGCGAAGCCGCCCGGGCCGTAGAACGTGAGGAAGCTGTCGAGCCGCACCTGGCGCGCGAGCGGCGACTCTTCGACCGGGCCGAGCGCCCAGGCGCGAACGCGCATGCGATCGGCGCCAAGCGGTTGGAAGCTCCGCACCGAAACCGAGGAGCCATCCAAAAGCACCAGATTCGGAAAGATGAGCAGATTGCGATTGGTGTCGGCGACGCGCCTTGCGCGCTCCTCGCCCAGGCGCTGCACGAGCTCGGCCCGGATGCGCGCGAGCTCGGGCTTTGCCTGCTCGCCGTAGATCGGGATCCAGGCGGCGACCGGACGGCCGCGAAAGTTGACGTTGTCGGTCGTGCCGTGGCCCTTGCCCAGATCCTTGCCGAGGCCGTGCGATGGCAGCAGGTGTCCCTTCTCCGGCCGCTTCACTTCGACGCCCGAGCTTTTCAGGTAGTCGAGCCAGGTCGAATGCGTGGTGAGCAGGTGGTAATCGTCGAAGCTGTTCTCTACCAAGAGCTTCCAGTTGGCCGCGATGTCATATTCCTGCGTGCCGTGGATGATCTCCATGCGCCCGGAGGGCGACTGATCGAGCACGAGATCGATGTACTCGGTCGCGGCGCCGAGATAGTCGCCGAGCGACACCGCATTCGCATCGAAGTTGAGAAAGACGAATCCGCGGTACGCCTCGACGCGCGGCGGCTCGGCAAGTCCCAGCTTCGCGCGGTCGAAGCTCGGCGGATAGGCGCTCTGCCCGGGCACGGCGTAAAGGCGGCCATCGCGATCGTAGGTCCAGCCGTGATAGAAGCAGGTATAGCGCGTCGCGTTGCCGCGCGCCTCGCGGCAGACGACCGTGCCGCGATGGCGGCAGGTGTTGAAAAAAACGCGCACCCCATTTTCGCTATCCCGGCAGAGAATCAGCGGCCGGCCGCTCACCGTGCGGGTGCAGAAGTCTCCGGGCGAGCGCACCTCGGACTCATGACCGACATAAAGCCAGCAGCGCTCGAAAATACGCTCCTTCTCGGCCGCGAAAATCGCCGGGTCGACAAGCGCCGCGCGATTGATTTCGAAACGCTGGGCCTCGCGATCGTTAAGCACCAGCCCGGACACGCTCATGCTTCCATAATAGGCGAATGAAACGCACGATTACCGCGGTCATTCTCGTCTTGCTCGCCGACCTCTGCGCGGCGCAGGATCCTTGGCCGAGCCGCCCGGTGCACGTCATCGTTCCGTATACGCCCGGCACCGGCGCCGACATCCTCGCGCGCGTGCTCGGACCGAAGCTCGCCGAGCGCTGGAAGACCGCGCTGGTCACCGACAACAAGCCCGGCGCCACCGGCAACATCGGCGCCGACGCAGCGGCGAAGTCGCCGCCCGATGGCTATACGCTTCTTCTGACCGCCACATCGTTCACCACCAATCCCGCGCTGAAGCCCGCGCCTTTCGATCCGGTGAAGGACTTCGCGCCGATCGCGCTCCTCGCCACCGGCGCACTCGGCGTCTACATCAACCCGCAAGTGCCGGGGAAGAACATGCGCGAATTCGTGGCGCTCGTGAAATCCCAGCCGGGGAAGCTCTACTACTCGTCGCCCGGGAACGGCGGCCCGCAGCATCTCGCCATGGAGCTCCTCAAGCTCGAGACCGGCATGGACATCGTGCACGTGCCTTACAAGGGGGCGGCGGGCGCGATCTCCGATCTCGTCGGCGGGCACGTGCAGGCCATGATCTCGGCGCTGCAGACCGTCGCGGCGCACGTCCAGTCGGGACGCCTGCGCATGCTCGCGGTGATGAGCGCAAAGCGCGCTGAAGCCTTTCCCGACGTGCCGACGCTCAACGAAGCGGGCCTGCCGGACCTCGAGGTGGAGACCTGGTACGCGATGTTCGCGCCAGCCGGCACGCCGGCCGCCATCGTCACGCGCATCAATCGCGATGCGAACGAGCTATTGAAGGAAGCGGACGTGCGCGATGTGCTCGCGAAGCAAGGGCTCGATCCGGCCGGTGGCACGCCGGAGATGCTCGGCAATCGGGTCAAGCGCGAGCTCGCCAACTGGACGCGCGTGGTGAAAGCCGCAGGCATAAAGGCGGACTGACATGGACTATCTCGATGATCTGGTGGCGGCCTATCGCATACTTGCCGGCTACGGCGTGATCGACGCCTACGGCCACGTAAGCCTGCGCTCGCCCGCCAATCCGCAGCGCTATTTCATCGCCCGGTCGCTCGCGCCGGAGATCGTGCAGGTCGAAGACCTGATGGAGTACGACCTCGACTCCACTCCGCTCGATGCCCGCGGTCGCGAATCGGTGCGCGAGCGTTTCATCCACGGCGAGGTGTACAAGGCGCGGCCCGACGTCATGGCGGTCGTGCATAACCATTCCCCTTCCGTCATTCCCTTCAGCGTCACCGGCGTGCCGATGCGACCGATCTATCACATGGCCTCGTTCATCGGCGAGGGCGTGCCGAACTTCGAAATCCGCGACGTCGAGAAAGGCACCGACCTCCTCGTAAAGACACCGGCGCTCGGCGCGGCCCTCGCCAAGACGCTCGGCAAAAGCCCGGCGTCGCTGATGCGCGGCCACGGCGCCGTGGTCGTAGGTGAGAACATCGCACGCGCTGTTGGCCGCAGCGTGTATTTGGAGCAAAGCGCGCAGCTCCAGATCCAGGCGATGGCGCTCTCGGACAGGATCACTTACCTCGACGAGGCCGAGGTCAAGGCGTCGGCCCCGGTGCAGGATTACAAGCGCGCGTGGCCGATGTGGCGCGAAAAAGCGCTTGAGCGCGCGCGATCGGAAAAAGCGGGAAAAAAATAGGGACAGTCCCTATTTATCTGGACTTGTACCGCCGGTTCGATCCGCCGTACGAGAGGTTCGAGCGCTCGATGCTCGGGCCGGAGTTTGCGGCCGAGCTCGATCTGGTGAGCCGCCTTTGGTTCCGTTGCGGCTACCGTCCGGGCATCGGCGCGTATCTCAATTTCTTCCTGCTGCGCGAGTTCATCCAGACGCACGACACGAACTTTCCGCCGCGCTTCGCCTCGCTTCGCCTGATGGCGGAATCGTTCTACCGCACGGACCTCTTCATC
This sequence comes from Burkholderiales bacterium, assembly GCA_046263015.1. Lineage (GTDB taxonomy): Bacteria > Pseudomonadota > Gammaproteobacteria > Burkholderiales > SG8-39 > SCGC-AG-212-J23. Next base: position 3,301 of record JBHELS010000186.1, read on the forward strand.
CGCGATGTCACCGACTCTGGCGCCAGGCCGACCGGCGGCATCTCGAGTGCCAAAGTGCGCGACGTGCTGCGCGCGATCCAGGAGCGCCATGTGAAGGTGAAGATTCCGCCGTGGATGCAGACCTATTTCGGCTTCAGCCTCCTCGAAAACGTGGAGAAGCAATGCGCGCCGCTCAGTGTCGAGGAGAAGCGCCTGCATCTCGCCTACATGTCGAAGGCGTACCGCATCATGGGGCTGCGCTTCAGCGAAGATCGCGGCGCGCTCGAGCGCTTTGCCCGGACGATCGAAGCCGAGCAGGCGGCGATCACCGCCAACGTCGCGGCACATTCCCGCCACATCCTGCGGATCGGCGAGATGATCGGTGTCTCATCGAGCGCGCAGTCGATCCTCGCCATGCTGCCCGCGGATACGCGCGAGGTCTTCGCGCCGCTCTATCCGCGCGTGCGGCCGGGCGCCCTGCGAGCGCTCTGGTGCCGCCTCCTTGGACGGCTCGTCATGCCGAAGGCGCTCGGCGCCCCGCGCGCTGCCGTTCCGGCAACGGAATAATGGGGTCAGATCAACATTTCCGACCGGTGCCCTGAAAATGACCGATGATCTTTGCGCGCTGAGCGCTTCGCAAATGTTGGAGGCGTACCGCAAGCACGAGCTTTCGCCGCTCGAAGTGACGCGCGCGGTGCTCCAGCGAATCGAGCGGCTGAACCCGGTCCTGAACGCCTTCAATCTCGTTTCCGAGCACGCGCTCGACGACGCCAAGGCGTCCGAAGCACGCTGGCTCGCGGGGCAGCCGAAGGGCCTGCTCGACGGCGTGCCGGTCTCGATCAAGGACATCATCCTGACGAAGGGTTGGCCGACGCTGCGCGGCTCGAAGACGGTCGATCCGAAGGGCCCATGGAACGACGATGCGCCGGCGAGCGCCCGCCTGCGCGAGCATGGCGCGGTGCTCATCGGCAAGACGACGACGCCGGAATTCGGCTGGAAAGGCGTCACCGATAGCGCGCTCACCGGTATCACCCGTAATCCGTGGAATCCGAAGAAGACACCCGGCGGCTCTTCCGGCGGCGCGGCGGCGGCGCTCGGCGCCGGGATGGGAGCGCTTGCGGTGGGCACGGACGGCGGCGGCTCGATCCGCATCCCGTGCAGCTTCACCGGCCTCTTCGGCCTCAAGCCTTCATTCGGCCGGGTCCCCGCGTGGCCGCTCTCGCCCTTTGGCACCGTGGCGCACGTCGGCCCGATGACGAGAAGCGTCGCCGACGCGGCGCTGATGCTGAACGTGCTCGCGCTACCGGATGCGCGCGACTGGCACGCGCTGCCCTACGACCGGCGCGACTGGCGCTTCGGCCTCGACGAAGGCGTGACCGATTTGCGCATCGCCTTCTCGCCCGATCTTGGCTACGCCAAGGTCCATCCGGAAGTGGCCGAGATCGTACGCAAGGCGGCCGGCGTCTTCGGCGAACTCGGCGCGAAAGTGGAGGAGAAAAATCCGGGCTTCGCAAATCCGGAGGCGATCTTCCGCACCCATTGGTTTGCAGGCGCCGCGATGCTCTTGAACGCCATCGCGCCGGAGAAGCGCAAGCTGATCGATCCAGGATTGCTCGAGGTCGCCGAGCAAGGCGCAAAGATCACGGCACAGGAAGTCCTCGATGCGCAGATGAAGCGCGGCGCGCTCGGCACGCATATGAATCTCTTTCACCGCGACTACGATCTGCTCGTCACGCCCACGTTGGCGGTCGCTGCTTTCGACGCGGGCCTCGAATTTCCCCCCGGCAAATCACGCTGGATCGACTGGACGCCGTTCACCTTCCCATTCAACCTCACGCAGCAGCCCGCGGCATCCATTCCGTGCGGCGTCACGAAGGATGGCTTGCCCGTCGGCCTGCACCTCGTGGGACCGCGCTACGCGGATGCGCTCGTCTTGCGCGCGGCGCGCGCCTTCGAGACGGCGCGGCCGATGGCGCCGCCGGAGCTCAGCCGACTGACTTGATTCGTCGCTTTTGGGAGAGTCCTATTTGCAGCGGAGATTGCCGGCCGTGAGGTCGATCGGCTGGTTGCAATCCTGCTCGTTCACCTTGCGCGAGCGGTCCATCGCCGGGACTGGGCCGTCGACGTTGTAGTCGCTCGACTTCATCCACGATTGCGTTTGCGCCGGCTGCGTCGGTGCCGGTGCGTTCTGCGCGAGCGCCGGATCCTGGCGCGACGACGCACACGCGCAAAGCAGCGTGGCGAGCACGGTGGCGACGAGTATGCGGTGGATCATGACTGTCTCCTTTTGCCTTCTTGTTGGCCGGCCGCCATTCTATGCTTGCGCCTCATGCGGCTCGTCGTACTTTTCCTCCTCGCGCTCGTGTTTCCGGCGGCTCATGCGACCTGTCTTTTCGCGCGTGATACCAAGCCCGGCGACTGGTACCGGTGGGCGGCCGTGCTCATTGGCGCGGAAGTCGCTTCTGTCGAGGCGCGCGGACGGCTCGACATCGTCTCGCTCGATGTGACGGAAACGTTCAAAGGCCCGGCGAACTTGAAAACGGCAACGCTCGAAGTACCGAACAACCTATGGCAGGCATGCCGCCTGAAGCGACCCCTGCCGGGCGAGCACGTCCTCGGCGCGCTCAACGCGAATAACGATGCACTCGTCGTGCCGCTCACCCCGAGCTACGCTCAAGAGCTGCGTCACGCCGGAAAATAGGGACAGTCCCTATTTATCGCTGATGCGTCGCTTTATCCGTGGACCTTGAGCGAGTCGCCCGGCGCCTGCGCGCGTTCGTCCATCGTGTAGTCGCGCAGCACATTCGCGACACGCAGGCGATAGGACTTGAAGATGCCGCCGCGTCCCTGGCGCTGCGCCTCGCGGTGTTTCTGCAGATTGCGCCAGTTGCGCACGCACTCCTCGTCGCGCCAAAACGATAGCGAGACGAACTTGCCTTTGTTCGAGATGCTCTCGAAGCGCTCGATCGAGATGAACCCCTCGGAATTGCGCACATCCTCGGCGAGGTCCTCGGCGAGCGTCTTGTAGTCGGCAAAGCGCCCGTCGCGGGGCGTGAATTCGAAAATCACGGCAATCAAGGTCGTTTCCCTTCGTACGCGTTG
>JBHELS010000187.1:0-7883 GCA_046263015.1 Burkholderiales bacterium
TGCGCATCACGGCGTACGCCGAGGAGCTCCTGGCGGCGCTCGACGATCTGCCCGGATGGCCCGAGCAGGTGAAGCTCATGCAGAAGAACTGGATCGGGCGCTCCGAAGGCGTGCGCGTCGGCTTTCCGTATGAGCTCGAGCGCGAGCCGCGGGTCTTATGGGTGTTCACCACCCGTGCCGATACCTTGATGGGCGCAACTTTCTGCGCGGTCGCCGCCGAGCATCCGATCGCCGCCTGGGCGGCGAAGCGCGATCCGAAAATCGCCGCTTTCGTCGACGAGTGCAAGCGCGGCGCCGTGATGGAGGCGGACCTTGCGCAAATAGAAAAAAAGGGCATGCCGACCGGCATGAGCGTGACGCATCCTCTGTCTGGCGAGAAGCTCGCCGTATGGGTCGCGAATTACGTGCTCATGAGTTACGGCGAAGGCGCGGTCATGGCGGTTCCGGCGCATGACGAGCGCGACTTCGAGTTCGCCCGGAGATACGGCCTGCCGGTGAAGCCGGTGATTCGCCATCCACTCGGCGATCGCGTCGATCCGCCGTGGCGGCCCGAGTACGCGGAATACGGCGTTTGCATCAACTCGGGCAAATACGACGGCCTCGATTATCGGCACGCGGTCGAAGCCATCGCCGCGGATCTGCGCGCCCAAGGCCTCGGCGAAAAGCAAGTCCAGTGGCGGCTTCGCGATTGGGGCATCTCGCGACAGCGCTATTGGGGCTGCCCGATCCCGATCGTGCATTGCCCCTCGTGCGGCGACGTGCCGGTGCCCGACGATCAGCTACCGGTGAAATTGCCGGAGCATCTCGTGCCTGACGGTACGGGCAATCCGCTCGCCAAGATGCCCGAGTTCTATGAGACGAAATGTCCTTCGTGCGGGCGCAATGCGCGGCGCGAAACCGACACAATGGATACGTTCGTCGACTCGTCGTGGTACTTCGCGCGTTACTGCTGTCCCGACCAGCAAAAGGCGATGGTCGACACCCGGGCGAGCTACTGGATGGCGGTCGACCAATACATCGGGGGCATTGAGCACGCGATTCTGCATTTGCTCTATTCGCGCTTCTTCCAGCGGCTGATGCGCGACGAAGGTCTGATGCCGGGGATCTCGGAGCCGTTCAGCAATCTGCTAACGCAGGGCATGGTGCTCGCCGAGTCGTACTACAGCGACGCGAGCGGCAGGCGCGAATGGATCAACCCGGCGCAAGTCAGCGTCACGCGCGATGCGAAGGGCAAGATCCTCGCCGCCAAGACGAAGGACGGCCGCGACGTGGTCTACGACGGCATCGGCACCATGTCCAAATCCAAGAACAACGGCGTCGATCCTCAGGAGCTGATCGACAAGTACGGCGCCGACACGGCGCGCTTCTTCATCATCTTCGCTTCGCCCCCCACCAACACCCTGGAATGGAGCGACGAAGGCGTCGAAGGATCGTTCCGCTTCCTGCGGCGACTGTGGAACTACGCCGCGAAATTCCGGCCGGGCGAGGGGGTCGACCAGGCGGCGCGCCACGAGCTCCATTCAATCCTCAGTCAGGCGAACTACGACATTCAGCGCCACCAGTTCAATACCGTGGCCTCGGCGTGCATGAAGATCCTGAACCTGCTCGAGCGCGTACCGGCGCCAAGCGCGACGGCAAAGGAAGGCCTGTCGATTCTCCTGCGCGTCCTCTGCCCGATCACGCCGCACATCTGCCACCAGCTCTGGCGCGAGCTCGGGTTCGGCGATGACGTGATGCGCGCGCCGTGGCCCGAGCCCGATCCCGCGGCGCTCGAGCAGGACGAAGTGGAGCTCGTGGTGCAGGTGAACGGGGTGAAGCGCGGAACGGTGCGCATCGCGAAATCGGCCGATCAGAAAGCGCTCGAAGCCCTTGCCCGGTCGCTCGATTTCGTGAAGCGCCAGGCCGGCGACAAGCCCATCAAGCGCATCGTCGTCGTGCCGGGGCGGCTGATCAACGTCGTGGTATGAGCCGCAGCCTAACGGTAGTCCTAGTCGCGCTCCTTGGCGCCTGCGGCTTTCACCTGCGTGGCAGCGCGACCGTGCCGTTTCAAACCGTCTATATACCGGACGCGAGGACCGGCATCGCGCTCGACCTGAAACGGAACATCGAGGCCGGTACCAACGCGAAAGTGGTCGACGATCCCAAGGCGGCCGACGCGATTCTCGAGCTCAGCGGCGAAACGCGCGAGAAAATCATCCTTTCGCTCACCGGCACGGGCCGGGTGCGCGAGTTTCGGCTGCGCTACCGGGTGAGCTACCGCGTGCATGACGGCAAGGGCGGCGAATACGTACCGACGAGCGTCGTGCAGCTCTCGCGCGACGTGACCTACAACGATGCGGAGATTCTCGCCAAGGAAGCCGAGGAGCAGCTCCTCTTTCGCGACATGCAAAGCGACATGGTGCAGCAGCTGATGCGCAGGCTCGCCTCCGCCGAGAAACCCAAGCCGAAGGTGGAGTAGTGCAGCTGCGGCCTAATGAGCTCGCGGCACAGCTCTCGCGCGAGCTTCTCCCCGCGTACGCCATTCACGGCGACGAGCCGCTCCTCGCCATGGAAGCCGCCGACGCCGTGCGCGCAGCCGCGCGGCGCGCGGGCTACGCGGAGCGCGAAGTGCTTGAGCCGGGCCGCGGCTTCGACTGGAGCGAATTCAGCCACGCGATGGCAAGCCTCTCACTCTTTTCCGAGAAGAAGATCGTCGAGCTTCGCTTGCCCACCGGAAAGCCGGGCGCGGTGGGTGCGGCGGCAATCGCGCAGTACTGCGAGCGGCCAAGCGCGGAGCAGCTCCTTCTCGTGGCGCTGCCGCGACTTGATCGCGCGGGGCAGGGTTCGCCCTGGTTCAGCGCGCTCGCGCGCGCCGGAGCGATCGTCGAGATCTGGCCGCTTGACCGGCAGCGCCTGCCCGCCTGGATCGCCGAGCGCCTCGCGCGTCAGAAGCAGCGCGCGAGCCGCGAGGTGCTCGATTTTCTCGCCGAGCGCGTCGAAGGCAACCTGCTCGCAGCGCACCAGGAGATACAGAAGCTCGCGCTCCTCGCGCCGGCGGGCGAGCTGACGATGGAGGTGGTCCACGCGACGGTGGCGAGCGTCGCTCGCTACGACCCGTACGACGCCGCTGAAGCGCTGTTAAGCGGCGATCTTGCGCGCTATTCGCGGGTCATCGACGGTCTTCGCGCCGAGGGCGAGCAGCCGACCTTCGTTCTTTTCGTGATCGGGAACGCACTTTTCGCGCTGCAGGAAGCGAATCCCGAGCGCATCTTCAACCGCTCGCTGCGGCGCGCGGTCGAGGCGGGCTTGCAGCGTCTGCCGCCGAAACGCGTCGAGCGGGCGATCGGCGAAGCGGCGGCGATCGACCGCGCCATCAAGGGCATCGAAGCACGCGAGCCGTGGGAGGGCTTCCTGCGCCTTGGGCTAAACTTGGCCGGTGGAGCAAAAGCTTGACGTTGCAGCATTAATTCGCGAGCTCGGCCTCGCCGCGCGCGGCGCGGCTCGCGAGCTCGCGCGCGCCTCCACGGACGTCAAAAATCGCGCCCTCAACGCCGCGGCATCGGCGATTCGCGCCGGCAGCAAAGACATCCTCGGCGCCAACGCCGGTGACCTCGCGCAGGCCAAGGCCGACGGCTGCGACGCGGCGTTCATCGATCGACTGACCCTCACTCCGGCGCTCATCGAGCAGATGGCGCGCGGCGTGGAAGAGGTCGCCCGGCTGCCCGACCCGGTCGGTGAGATCAGCGAGCGGCGCCGGCAGCCGAGCGGCATCGAAGTCGCGCGCATGCGGGTACCGCTCGGCGTGATCGGCATCATCTACGAGTCGCGGCCGAACGTGACGGCGGACGCCGCTGCCCTCTGCGTGAAGGCGGGCAACGCCTGCATCCTGCGCGGCGGCAGCGAGGCCCTCGAATCGAATCGGGCCATCGCCGCCTGCGTGCGCGCCGGGCTCGAGGCGGCGGGACTGCCCGCCCCGGCGGTGCAGCTCGTCGGCACGGCCGACCGCGCGGCGGTGGGTGAGCTTATCCGGCTGCGCGAATACGTCGACATCATCGTGCCGCGCGGCGGCAAGGACCTGATCGAGCGCCTCTCGCGCGAGTCACGCATCCCGATGATCAAGCACCTTGACGGCGTCTGCCATGTGTACATCGACGAGCGCGCCGACGCCGATATGGCGGTGCGCATCGCCGACAACGCGAAGACGCAGCGCTACGGCACGTGCAACACCATGGAGACGCTGCTCGTTGCCCAGTCGATGGCGCCCAAGGTGCTCCCGCGCATCGGCGAGATTTACGGCGCCAAAGGCGTCGAAATGCGCGCCGACGAGGCGGCGCGCAAATGGCTGCCGGCGGCGAAAGCCGCCACCGAGCGGGATTACTACACCGAGTGGCTCGCCCCTATTGTGTCGATTCGGGTCGTGAAAGGACTCGACGAGGCGATCGAGCACATCGGGCGCTACGGCTCTCAGCATACCGACGCCATCGTCACCAACGACGCCGAGCGGGCGAGCCGCTTTCTGCGCGAAGTCGACTCGAGCTCGGTGATGTGGAACGCCTCCACCCGCTTTGCCGACGGCTACGAATACGGCCTCGGCGCCGAGATCGGCATCTCGACGGACAAGCTGCACGCGCGCGGCCCCGTGGGGCTCGAAGGACTGACAACGCAGAAATTCGTGGTGCTCGGCCACGGCGAGGTGCGCCGCTGAAGTTGGGGTGTTTCCATTAAGTTGGGGATCCTGGGCGGCACCTTCGACCCAGTTCACAACGCGCATCTCGCGATGGCGAACACCGGGATGACGCACCTCGGGCTCGAGCGCATCGTGTGGATTCCCACGGGCAAACCCGCCTACCGAAAGCCGCCACACGCGAGCGGGCCCGAGCGCCTGGCGATGCTGCGCCTCGCGCTTGCGGGCGAGCCCGCGCATGAGATCGACGAGCGGGAGCTGAAGGCAAGCGCGTCCCCCTACACCGTAGATACGCTCGCGGCGTTGCGCGCCGAGCGCGCGCGCGACGAGTTTTATCTGCTCCTCGGCGCTGATCAATACGCGAGCCTCGGGGACTGGCACCGGCCGGACGAAGTGGCGCGCCTTGCGCGCATCGTGGTCTTTGCGCGGCCGGGGTATGAGCTCCCGGACGCGACGGCGATCACGGTGCCGATGGCGCCGATGGCGGTGTCGGCAAGCGACATTCGCCGCCGCGCCGCCGCGGGGGAAAGCCTGGCCGGCCTCGTGCCAGCGGCGGTCGCGAACTATATCGACAGGAAGCGCCTCTACCGATAGATGGATATCCGCAAGAAGCAGCGCCTGGTACTCGACGCTCTCGAAGACATCAAGGGTCGCGACATCCTCGTTTACGACACCGCGCGCATGCCGTCCATGTTCGAGCGGGTGGTGATCGCAAGCGGCGATTCCACGCGCCAGGTGAAAGCGCTGGCCGACAACGTGCAGGAGAAAGTGCGGGAGAACGGCGCGCGCGTCTACGGCGTCGAGGGCGAAGCGAATGGCGAATGGGTGCTCGTCGATCTCGGCGACGTCGTCGTGCACATCATGCACCCCACGGTGCGCGACTTCTACAACTTGGAGGAAGTGTGGGGCGGCAAACCGGTGCGGCTAAAGCGCGCCGGCGCGAAGAAAGCGAACGCCCGTGGCAAGACTGCAGGTCGTCGCCGTAGCGGCTAAGTTGCCCCGCTGGGCCGAGGAAGCCTGCGCCGATTACGCACGACGCATGCCGAAGGGCTACGAACTCGAGCGCATCAACATAAAGGACGAACGCCGCCTTGCCGCCGCGCTGCCAAAAAACCCACGCTTGGTCGTGCTCGATGAGCGAGGACGCGACATGACCACCGCGCAATTTGCCGAGCTGCTCGCGGTGCCGAGCGCCTTCCTCATCGGCGGCGCCGAGGGCCTTTCGCAGGCCACCAAGCGCAGCGCGCAGCTCACGCTCCGGCTCTCCGCGATGACGCTGCCGCATGCCCTCGCGCAGGTGCTGCTTCTAGAACAGCTGTATCGTGCTGCGACATTCCTCACCGGACATCCGTACCATCGTGCATAGAATCGGGACATGGCCGGCCCGTTAGAACGCGGCGTTTATCTCGCATCGCGCAGTCCGCGAAGGCGCGAGCTGCTCGCGCAGATCGGCGTGCGGTTCCACCTGCTCCTTTTCCGTTCGCGCGCAGGCGAAGACCCGGATGTGGACGAGCGGCCGATCGAGGGCGAGACCCCGGATGCGTACGTGGAACGCCTGGCGCGCGCCAAAGCCGAGGCCGGCTGGCGGCGCATGCTGCAGCGGAACCTGCCGCCGGCACCGATCCTCGCCGCGGACACGACGGTGGCGCTCGAGGGCAGGATCTACGGCAAGCCGGCAAGCCGCGACGAAGCCGGGCAGATGCTCGAGCGCTTTTCCGGACGCACGCACGAAGTCCTCACCGCGGTGGCGCTCAAGCACGACGACTGGATCGAGAGCGCGCTTTCGCGCTCCGAGGTGCGCTTCAAGCGCTTGAGCCCGCAGGAGATCGCCCAGTACGTGGCGAGCGGCGAATGCGACGACAAAGCGGGCGCCTATGCCATCCAGGGGCGCGCCGCCCGCCATATCGTCGAAATACGCGGCAGCTACTCCGGCGTCATGGGCTTGCCGCTCTACGAAACCGGGGAACTGCTGGATCGGCTGGCGCAGCGGCGTTAGCTTAACGCTCGCGTGAGCGAGGAAATCCTGATCAACGTCACCCCGCGCGAGACGCGCGTGGCGGTCGTCGTCGCGGGCGTGGTGCATGAGCTTCTGGTCGAGCGCGCGCGCGGACGAGGGCTCGTCGGCAACATCTACATGGGACGCGTCGCGCGCGTGCTTCCGGGTATGCAATCGGCCTTCGTCGAGATCGGGCTTGAGCGCGCGGCGTTTCTGCATGTCTCGGACATCTGGGACCAAAAGGGAAAGCAGGGCGCCGAGCCCGGCAAGCCGATCGAGAAAATCCTCGCCGAGGGCTCGCCGCTCCTCGTGCAGGTGGTGAAGGACCCGATCGGCTCGAAAGGCGCGCGGCTCTCCACCCAGGCCTCTCTCGCAGGCCGGCTTCTTGTCTACCTGCCCGCTTCGTCCTCCGAGGCCGATCAGCACATCGGCATTTCGCAGAAGATCGAGGACGAGAGCGGCCGCGCGCAGCTGCGCGAGCGCCTGAAGGAGCTGCTGCCGCCGGAGGAGAAAGGCGGCTTCATCGTGCGCACGCTCGCCGAGGCGGCGAGCGAGCAGGAGCTCGCCGCCGACCTCGCCTACCTGCGCGGCCTCTGGGCGACCGTCCGTGAACGTTCGCTCGGCGCCAAACCGCCCGCGCTCCTCTATCAGGACCTGTCGCTCGCGCAGCGCGTGCTGCGTGACATGGTGAGCGCCGAGACCCGGCGCGTGCTCGTCGACTCGCGCGAGAACCACCAGAAGCTCTTCGCCTTCGCGCAGCGTTACATGCCCGAGCTCGCGGGCCGCATCGAGCACTACGCGGGCGAGCGCGCACTCTTCGAGCTCCACAATGTCGAGGACGAGATCGAAAAGGCGCTTTCGCGCCGCGTCGATCTCAAGTCCGGCGGCTACCTGATCATCGATCAGACCGAGGCGATGACGACCATCGATGTCAACACCGGCGGCTACGTCGGCAGCCGCAACTTCGACGACACCATCTTCAAAACCAATCTGGAAGCAGCGCAGGCGATCGCGCGCCAATTGCGACTGCGCAACCTCGGCGGCATCATCGTGCTCGACTTCATCGACATGCAGAACGAGGCTCATCGCGCCGCCGTGCTCGAGGAATTCAAGCGCGCGCTGGCGCGCGACCGCACGCGCGTGACCGTGAACGGCTTCACCGCGCTCGGGCTAGTGGAGATGACGCGCAAGCGAACGCGCGAGTCGCTCGCCCATGTGCTGTGC
>JBHELS010000188.1:0-2797 GCA_046263015.1 Burkholderiales bacterium
GGATCACGGGCTGAATCATGGTCGGCGTGACGCCGAGCTCTATCAAGGCGCTCGTCCCCTTCCGGGAAAAAACTAGACGCGGGCGTAGCGACGCCGCTCGCCGTAGAGTTTCTGATAGCTCCAGTCGGCGATAAACCGCGCCAGATAGTCCGCTCGGGCGCACTCGCCCATCTGCCGGATCTTCTCGGGGAATGCTTCCGCCCAGGCGAGTCGCCGCGCGAGCTCGCGCGCCGAGCCGGCGGTGAAGAGTAGGCCGTTACGCCCGGGCTCGATCAGCTCGAGCGCCGCGCCTTCCTCGGGCGCGATGACCGCAAGGCCGTTCGCAAAGGCGTCGATCAGCGCGCGCGGGCGCGACTCGTCGCCCCACGCGGGAACGACGAGATAGGCTGCGCGCTCGAGGCGCGCCTGGAGCGCATCGCCTTCCAGCGGCCCGGCGTGACGCAGCTGCGCATGGCGCGCCGCATTGGGCGAGCCATCGCCGACGAGCTCGATCTCGGCCCCGGGGAAGTGCGCGAGCGCTTGGACGAGAAGCTCAAGACCGCTTTCGGCGCCGAGCACGACGCCGCCCGAGCGCCGCGGCTCACTCATGGGGTCGCCAGCGCCGCGTGCGGTACTGGATGACGGGCGTCTTGCGCGGCTTGGGCTCTTCCGGCGGCAGGGCGGCGACGCGCACTTCGGGGCGTGCAGAAGCCACTTTTGGGCGCTCGCTGCGCGGGCGCTCCATGCGCGGCCGCTCGGCGCGCTGGGGGCGCGGAGCGCGCTGCGATTCGGCTTCGCCGTGCGCTTCGGGCGTGTCCTTGTGCCCTTCTTCCTGCTCGCGCTGCGCGCGGCCGCGCAGGCGTCCGGAAGCGTAGAGGTATCCGGCGGCAGTGGCGGCGGCACTCATCGTTCTTTCGTCCTCATGGTTACTTCGGCATCCAGGCCGATCGTTTCTCGAGTAATTTCCAGTACGCGCCGACCACGCGGTCGGTGCGATCGATGCGGCGCCGTGCGAGCGAGCGATGCAGCACGACGCCGAGCAGATAAATGAGGGTGAGCGCGCCGATCACGGGCGCTCGCCAGGTCCATTCCGGGTACGCCTGCACCGCGAAGTCGGCGGCGCGGCTCATCGCCTGACGCAGCACCGGCACGGTCACGGGGCGGAAATTGAGCGCGCGCTGGATCATCAGGTAATGCAGTACGTCGTCGAGCGGGCTCGCGTCGGCGCGCGCCTCACCCCAATCGGTGACGAAGAGCTGCGAGCCGAGATTGCGGATGTTCCAGGGCGCGAAGTCCCCTTGCGAAAGAACGAACGGGCCGGTCCAGTAAAGAAGCGCGGTCTCGCAATCGTGGTATGCGTCCGCGAGGAGCTGGACGGAGCGCCCCGGCGCGAACTCGGCGGCCTGCGCGAGCGACTCCTGCAACCACTGGCAAGTGCCGCAGGCATCGAATTCGAGCGAGCGAAAGCGCGCGCGCCCGAGCGTCGCGAGGAAGCGGGCGTGGTCGGCCGTAAAGGCGCGCGTTTCGCCGCGCGCGGGCCACATGCTGATCACCAGGTAGCGCCGGCCATTCGGGCTCGTGCCCTCCTCGAGCACGCGCGGCACCTGCCCATCGAGGGTCTCGACCCGCTCTAGCTCGCGAAGCCAGCGCGATTCGCGCGCGAGCAGCGCATCGGCCGCCTCGTCCGCCGCCGTCTTCACCAGCCCGAAGGAAAGGTTCACGGTCGGCCCTCGGCGTCGAGCATCGCCAGAGCCTTCGCGTACTCCACCTTGTCGAGGCGGCCATCCGCCCTGTGGTCTGCGGCGTCGAAAATCGCCTCGAGTCCCGGCAGCCGCTCGGCCTCGTGGCGATCGACATAGCCATCGCCGTTGCGATCGAGCGCCTCGAAAGTCGGTTGGGTGGCGGCGCGAGTGTCGCTCGCATAGCGCGACTGCGAGAGCGACGCCGTCGCGATCGGCAGCGCCGCCATAAGCGAGACGTAAAGCGCGCCGAGGAAAAGCAGGAACGTGGTGCGCTCTTGGCGCAGACGGGGATTCATGGCGTCGTTGGTGTCGTTAGTCGCGGCGTTGCTGCCGTGCTTTTGCAAGCGCCGTACCACGTAGAAAACTGGCGCCGCACCAACGACTTATCGCGCGCGTGTCAGCGAAGGCGCAGAGGAAAGCGTCGCCCGGGGTCGACCGCTCGCTGCGTGTCGAAGCTTATCTCTTTGTTTGTGCGATGATTTTCAGGTCGCAGCGCTACGACGTCGATGAGCCACTAAGCGTGTAATTGCTTCTCGCATGGCGCTCGCATCCGCCGTGCCTTGGCCGGCGATGTCGAGCGCCGAGCCGTGGCCGACGGAAGAAAAGAGCACCGGCGTGCCGATGGTGAGCGCGGCGACGCGGTTGGGCGCGAGCATCTTCGCCGGCACATGACCCTGGTCGTGCAGCATCACCACATAGGCGTCGTATTGCAGGCGCTGCAAAAGCGTGTCGGCGCCAAAGGGCCCCTCGACTGCCATGCCGGCGCGCTTCGCCTGCTCGATCGCGGGCGCAATGACATCGAGCTCTTCGCGTCCGAAGGCGCCCGCTTCGCCGGCATGCGGATTGACGCCGCTCACGGCGATGCGTGGCTTTTCAATGCCGAGCGCCTTGATCGCCGATTCGGTGGCGCGCAGTGTGCGCATGACGCGCGGCCCCGTGATTTGCGCGAGCGCCTCGCGGACGCTCGTGTGCAGTGTGACATGCGAGACGCGAAGCTCGCGGCCGGCATGCGAGAAGCAGAGCATGAGCCCGCCCTCCTCGCCTCGCAGACCGCACAGGCGCGCGACGAAGGACGG
>JBHELS010000189.1:0-2938 GCA_046263015.1 Burkholderiales bacterium
CTGCTCGACCAGTTCAAGCCGCACATCGTGATCGGCGAGGAATGCTCGGACGCGTCGCTCGCCATCGCGCCGATCCTGAACGAGGCGAAGGTTGTGCAGCTCAACGTCGGCTCGGTGACCATGAAGCTCACCGAGTCGGGCTACAAGTACACGTTCCGCATCTTCCCGAACGCCGAGCAGCAGAGCGCGCCGCTAGTGAAGGTCGCACACGATGTGCTCAAGGCACGTACGGCGGTGATCCTCCACGAGAAGACCAACGCGGGGAACGACAACGCCGAAGGCTTCAAGAAACCGTTCGAAGCGACGGGCGGCAAGGTGCTCGCCACCATCGACTTCGGCCGCGACGTGAACGACTTCACCTCCATCGCGACGCGCATCGCCTCGCTCGGCAAAGTCGACGTGCTGCCGACTTTCGCGCTCGAGGGCCAGCAGGTGCGCCTCTCGCAGGCGCTCGCGCAGGCGAAAGTCGTCAAGGGCGGCGGCGGCAATGGCGTGCAGATGGGCTCGATCTGGCTGCCGTACGGCTATGACCAGAAAGCGGGCGAGGCGTCCGTGGGGTACGTGCGCATCGTGCAATTCGACCCGAACGAAAAGAGGAAGGTCGTCCAGGACTTCGTCAAGGCGTTCAAGGCCAAATATGGCCAGGACAAGGTGCCGACGCACATCAACGCGCACGCTTACGACGCGATCCTGCTCATTGCCGAAGCCGTGCGCCGCGGCGCGCACGACGCCGATTCGATCCGCGATGCCTTCTCGAAGTTCAAGGACGTGGAGGTGACGACCGGCCGCATCACGTTCGACGCCAAGGGGCAGAACTCCGACCTGTCGGTCGTGCATTTCGTGGAGACGCAGAAGGACCTTTCCTGGAAGGGCCTGAACTGGCAGTAACGCTCGGCTAGAGAAGTTCTGGAAAAGGAGCAGCCCACCGTCGTTCGCGCGCAGGCGGGAACGCATGGTGTCGAGCGTCCCTAGATGAGCGACTTCGCGGCGCTCATTGTCCAGCAGTCGCTGAACGGCGTGTACCTCGGCTGCCTGTACGTGATGGTGGCGCTCGGCCTCACGCTCATCTACGGGGTTCTGAACCAGATCAACTTCGCGCACGCGGACTTCGTCACCGTCGGCGCCTTCACCGCTTTCTTCGCCGCCACGCGGCTGGCGACGAAACTCCTCGGCCTGCCGGACACGGCGGCGTATCTGGTTTCGATCGTCGCCGCCTTCGGCATGGGCGCGCTCCTCGGCCTTGCGGTGAACGCGGCGGTGTTCGCGCCGCTGCGCGAGCGCGGCGATGAGCTGCGGCCGCTCATCGCCACGATCGGCGTCTCGGTGCTCCTCGAGAACGCGCAGCTCGCGCTCTTCGGCCCGATCCCCTACCAGTTCGACTCGCCCTTCGCGCGCGAGACGATCCGCATTGGCCGCATTTTCTTCACCGCGCAGAGCGTGCTGGTGGTTGCCGTGTCCGCGGCGGCGATCGCCGCGCTGTACGCATTCCTGCGCTTTACGTTCCTCGGTAAGGCGCTGCGCGCCGTCGCGCAGGATCGCGAGACGGCGGGCCTCATGGGCATCAATCCCGGGCTGCTCATCGGGCTCACTATCGTCATCGCGTCGGCGCTCGCCGGCATGGCGGGCGCGCTGCTCGGCCCGGTGGTGGTGCTTTCGCCCTTCACCGGCGCCTCCGTGATCGTCAAAGCGTTTGCCATCGTCATCATCGGCGGCTTCGGCAACCTGCAGGGCACGATCATCGCCGGCATTCTCGTGGGCATCATCGAGGCGTTCACCGTCCAGTACCTGGGCTCCGGACTCATCGACCTGGTGGTATTCGTGCTTCTCCTCGCCATGCTCGTTCTGCGTCCCACGGGCCTGATCGCGGAGCGCAAGGAGGAGAACGTCTGAGGCGCGCCGCTTATTTTCTAGGCGCCGCCATCGTCATTGCGGCGCTGCCGTGGCTCATCACCACACCTTACTGGCGCGGCATCCTCGTGCTTTGCGCGATGAACGTGTTGCTCGCGCTCTCGCTCAACCTGGTGATGGGCTACACCGGCCAGCTCAATCTCGGTCAATCGGCCTTCTACGCCATCGGCGCGTACGCGAGCACCATATTGGTGAAGACCTACGGCTGGAATTTCTGGCTGGCGTCGCTGGCCGCGATCGTCGGCGCCGGGTTCCTCGGCCTCGCGCTCGCAGCTTTCGCGGTGCGCTTGCGCGGCCACTACCTCGCCATTGCCTCGCTCGGCTTTGCGGTGATCACGTACCAGGTGCTCATCAACTGGGAGGCCGTCACCGAGGGCGTGCGCGGCATCTACGGCATCCTGCCGCCAGTGCGAAACGCCGTCGCGCTCTTCTACGTGGTTGCAGTGGTCGCGCTCGTCGTCTACTTCCTGCTCGACAATCTTGTGCGCTCCCCCATCGGCGACACACTGCGCGCGATCCGCGAGGACGAAGTCTCCGCCGCCGCGCTCGGCGTCAACGGCGCCTTTTGGAAAGCCTTTGCCTTCGGGGTCGGCGCCTCGATTGCCGGCTTGGCGGGTTGCTTCTACCCGGGCTTCGTCGGCACGCTCGTGCCCGACGCGTTCAACATCGTCGAGTCCTTCACCATGATGGCGATGGTGATCGTCGGCGGCATGGGGACGATGATCGGGCCGGTGATCGGCGCCATCGTGCTTACGTTCCTGCCCGAGCTCCTGCGCGGCTTCGGCGAGCTGCGACTCATGATCTATGGCGTCGCGCTCACGGCGGTCGTGCTCTTCATGCCGGGCGGCATCGTGCAGGCCTGGGCTTCCCTGCGGGCGCGCTGGAAATGATCCGCGCCGAGCGCTTGAGCAAGAGCTTCGGCGGCGTGCGCGCCGTGCAGAACGTCTCCCTCAGCGTGCCGGAGAAGTCGATCTTCGCGCTCATCGGCCCGAATGGCGCCGGCAAGTCGACGCTCCTCAACCTGCTCTCC
>JBHELS010000190.1:0-3012 GCA_046263015.1 Burkholderiales bacterium
AGATCGCGCTGCGTGTTCTCGATCACCTTCGCCGCTTCGGCGACGCGGATCGAGGAGGCGCGGTAGACGCCCGCCTTCACCACCGAGCCATAAAGCGCGGCCACTTTCTCGAGCGTCTGGGCGTCGTCGCCCGAGACGATCTTCAGGATGCGGGTGAACGTGTGCTCCTTGTCGCCCGGGTTGATGCGCTCCGGGGAATAGCCGACGTGGAAGTCCTGCTTCCAGCGCATGCCCGAGGCGCGCTCGAGGATCGGCACGCACACCTCTTCGGTAGCGCCGGGGTAAACGGTCGATTCGTAGACGACGATCGCGCCGCGCTTCATGTAGCGGCCGACCGTCTCGCTCGCCGACTCGAGCGGCGCGAGATCGGGCTGACGCGCGGCGTTGATCGGCGTCGGCACGGCGACGATGACGAAATCCGCCTCGGCAAGCTCCGCCGGATGGTGCGTGGCGCGCAACTCGCGCGCCTGCAAGAGCTCGGCGGTCGCCACCTCGCCCGTAGCGTCGACGTGATGGCGCAGGTTCTCGATGCGTTTCTGCGAGAGATCGTAGCCGATCGTCGGGCGTTCTTTGCCGAAGGCCACCGCGACCGGCAGGCCGACGTAGCCCAAGCCGACCACCGCGACGGTGCCGAGCTTCGGCTCGGCGCTCTTGGCGGGGGCGGCAACGAGGGAGTCGAGAACTTCAGCCATGCGCTACCTTTCTTTCGTCGGAGGCCCGCGGCAGATTGTCCGCGTACCAGGCGATCGTCTGCTCTAGGCCGGCCATGATCCGAACCGCCGGGCGGAAGCCGAGCAGCCGCTCGGCCTTGGAGATATCGGCGCGCGAGAATTGCACGTCGCCCTTCCTCGCCTCACGGTGCACGGCCCTTACGTTCTTCGCTTCGGGAAAGCGCTGCGCCACGCCGTCGCGGATCATCTCGTAGAGCTCGAGGAGCGAGGTCTGGTCGCCGAGGGCGATGTTATACGCCTGGCCAAGAGCGGTGGGGTCCTCGACCGTGGCGGCAAGCAGGTTCGCCTGCACCACGTTCTCGATGTAGCAGAAATCGCGCGCCGCGGCGCCATCGCCGTTGATGTACGGAATCTGGCCGCGGACGAGCGCGCCGATCCATGCCGGGATGACGGAGGCATAGGCGCCGTTCGGGTCCTGGCGCGGCCCGAAGACGTTGAAATAGCGCAGGCCGATCGACCTGAAACCGTAGCAGAGCTCGAAGACATCGGCATAGAGCTCGTTCATATGCTTGGTGAGCCCATAGGGCGACATGGCGCGCCCGGTGACCGCCTCCACCTTGGGAAGCGCGGGATGGTCGCCATAGACGGCGCTCGAGCTCGCGTAGACGAAGCGCTCGACGCCAGCGTCGCGCGCGGCCACCTGCATGTTAAGAAAGCCGCTCACGTTCGCGGCATGGCTCGAGATCGGGTCGTCGACCGAGCGCGGCACGCTGCCGAGCGCCGCCTGATGCAGCACGATCTGCACGTCGCGGCAGGCGCGCTCACAGTCCTCGAGCGATCGAATGTCGCCCTCGATGAAGCGGAAGTTCGCCCAGCGCGCCTCGCCCACCGAGGCGCGCACGTCCTCGAGGTTCGCGCGCTTGCCGGTCGCGAAATTGTCGAGCCCGACCACCTGCTCGCCAAGGGCGAGCAGGCGCTCCGTGAGGTGCGAGCCGATGAAGCCGGCGGCGCCCGTCACGAGCCAGGCGCGGCTGCGGGTTTTAATGCGCTGTAGCGCGGTTTCGTAGCTGTGCACGTTTGCTCCTGGATGTCGCAAGCTCCGCGAGCAGCTCCTCGTAGCGCTCGACCATCAGCCGCTCCGAGAAGCGCGCCGCCACGGTCGTGCGCGCGTTCTCGCCCATGCGAGTGCGCGCGACCGGATCGGCAAGCCGCACGAGCCGCTCGACTAGCGTAGCGGTGTCGCGTACGGGAAATAGCCAGCCGTCTTGGCCCGATTGGATCATTTCGGCGGCGCCGCCAACGTGCGGATGGACCACCGGCCGCCCGAGCGCCATGGCCTCGACCGCCGCGAGCGAGAACGCCTCCGTGAAGGAGGTGAGCGCGACGACGTCGCACGCGGAAAGAAAGGGCCGCACGTCCTCCTGAAAGCCAGAGACGACGAAGCGGTCGGCGACGCCGAGCGCCCGCGCGCGCGCCTCGACCCGCGCTCGCTCGGGGCCATCGCCGATGAAAAGCGCGCGCGCCGGCAAACCGAGCGTTTTCAGGCGTGCCAGGGCGTCGATCAGCTGCACCGGATTTTTCTCCGGCCGCAGAACGGCCGAGAGGCCAATGACGTAGTCGCTGGGCGCGAAGCCGAGCGCTCGGCGAAGCGCGGCCGCGTCGACCGGCTGCCAATGCTCGAGATCGACGCCGTTGTAGATGACCTCGTTACGGCGGCCGAAGACGCCGCGCGCGAGCCAATGACGCTTCTGCCGCTCGCAGACGAACACGGTGCAGGCCGAGCGCCAGAAAAGCGGCCGGTAGGCGAGCATCTGCAGCTCTTCTTTCAGCGTGCGGATATAGGTCGAGTGCAAGGTCACCATGAGCGGCGCGCTGCCCCCGGCGAGCGACGCGTACATGAGCGCGTATTGGTTGGTCGCGAGCACGACCTCGGGCGCGAGCCGCTCAAGGAGCGCGTGCAGGTGCGAAAGCGCCCCGAGGTCCAAGTAGCGCTTCGCGTGCAGGCAGCGCACGCTCGAGGGTGCGGCGAGCCGCAGGCGCGCGAGCTGGCTCGGGTCGTTCTTCACGTAGACGAGATGGCAGTCGTGGCCGCGCTCGGCGAGCCGGTTCGCGAGCGTGATCGCCTGGCGCTCGGCGCCGCCGTGCACGAGCGATCCGGTGACCAAGGCGAGCCTCACGGCCGCCGCCTCACATTGGCGGCCGCGTAGACGAGCGCCATGACGCTGAAGCCGATGACGAGGCGCACGAAGTGCGGGCTCTCGGCGAAAAGCCAGTGCGCGGTGAGCCACCCCGTGGCGGCAGCAAGCGCGGTCGAGCCGAGATAGCGGCCGAGCTCGCGCCA
>JBHELS010000191.1:0-2905 GCA_046263015.1 Burkholderiales bacterium
GGACGCGCGAGTTCTGGAGTCAGCGCCTCGACCATCTCGAGGCGGCGCTCCGCGCCGAGGACGCGATCGCGGCCGCTGCCAAATCTGCCAAACGAACCCCGAAAAGGAAACGCAAATGAACCGACCCGTCACCGTGATCGAGCCCGGCACCGTCAAGCTCGAGCGCCTGCTGCCCGGCCCGATCGAGCGCGTCTGGGCCTACATCACCGAGTCCGACAAGCGGGCGAAGTGGCTTTGCGCCGGCGAGTTCGACCTGCGCGTCGGCGGCCAGGTTCGACTGCAATTCGATAACAGCCGGCTTCCCAACGACCGCGACACGCCGGCCAAGTACAAGGACCGCGGCAAGCGGGATTTCGGCGGCGTCATCACGCGCCTCGACCCGCCGCGCCTCCTCGCACACACTTGGACTTGGGACAGCGGCAACACCGAAGTCAGCTACGAGCTGAGCCCGCGCGGCAAGGACGTGCTCCTCGTCATCGTGCATCGCCGCATCGAAGGCCGCGACATGCAGGCAGGCATCATGGGCGGCTGGGACGTGCATACCGGCATCCTCGAGGACCTGCTGAAGGGGATCGAGCCGCGTCCGTTCTGGAAAACGCACGCGAAGCTCGAGCCCGAATACGCCGCTACCCTGTAAGGAGTCGATGTCGATTTGGCGGCTCGCCGAACGACTATGGCTGAACCGCCAAATCAAGGAGATGCGATGAAGGTCAAATACGGCTGGGTGATGGTGGCGATCGGCGCGCTGATGGGCTGCGTCGCGGTCGGCGCCATGATGTCGCTCGCGGTTTTCCTCAATCCGATCACCGAGGCGACCGGGTGGTCGCGCGCGGGCGTCTCGAGCGCCATGACGCTCAGCTTCCTCATCATGGGCGCGGCAGGCTTTGGGTGGGGGGCGCTCAACGACCGCTACGGCACGCGGCCGGTAGTGCTCGCCGGCGCCGTATTGCTCGGCCTTGGGCTGGTTCTCGCTAGCCGCGCGGCGAGCCAGACGCACTTCCTGCTCGTCTACGGCATCTTCGTCGGTCTGGCGGCCGGCAGCTTTTTCGTGCCTATGATGACGGCGGTCAGCGCCTGGGTGCCGAACCAGCGCAGCCTCGCGGTCTCGCTCGTCTCGGCGGGCGTCGGCGTCGCGCCGATGACCGTGTCGCCTTTCGCCGCCTGGCTGCTCACCAACGGCGATTGGCGCGCGGCGCAGCTCACGATTGGGCTCTTCGCGTGGGCGCTCCTCATTCCAGCGGCGCTCCTCGTACGCCGCGCGCCGGCCGCCCGGGTCGCCGACCGCGGTCCGGACACGCCGCGCGAACCGATGCGAGTCGGCGCGGCGCTCCGCTCGACGCCTTTTATCGTGCTCGCGGCCACATTCTTTGCCTGCTGCGCGACGCACGCAGGGCCGATCTTCCACACCATCAGCTACGCCCTGGTGTGCGGCATTCCCACGGTCGCCGCGGTTTCGATCTACAGCCTGGAGGGCCTGGCCGGTCTCGGCGGGCGCATCGTGTTCGGCATCATGGGCGATCGCCATGGCGCTAAGCGCGTGCTGATCGCCGGTCTTCTAATCCAGGCGCTTGCCGCCGGTAGCTTCATGTTTGCGCATCGCCTCGGCGAGTTCTACGCCGTCGCGTCGGTGTTCGGCTTCGCCTACGGCGGCGTCATGCCGCTCTATGCGGTGCTTGCGCGCGATTACTTCGGCCAGCAGATCATGGGCACCGTGCTCGGCGCGGCCGCGATGGTCTCGAGCCTCGGCATGGCGATCGGTCCGATGATCGGCGGCTGGCTCTTCGACCTCTTCGGCAGCTATGCGCCGCTCTACGTCTACTCGTTCGCGATCGGCCTCGGCGCCACGGCGATCGCGTTCGCCTTTCCGCGCCCGGCGGAGCGGCCGATGGCGCTGCAACCGGCTTGAATTACGGTCCTGGCCCCGAATTGCCGACGCCGAGGTAAGTCGCCGTGATTTGGGTGTCGGCGCGCAGGCGCTCGGGCGTGCCCTCGAAGACCACGGTGCCGTGGTCGATGACGTAGACGCGATCGGCGAGCGCGAGCGCCATTTCGGCGTTCTGCTCGACGAGGAGCATGCTCACCCGCTCGGCGCGCAGGTCGCGGATGGTGCGCATCACGTCGTTCACGACGAGCGGCGCAAGCCCTTGCGAGGGTTCATCGAGGAGCAGCAGATCGGGACCGGTGAGGAGGGCGCGCGCGATGGCGAGCATCTGCTGCTCGCCGCCGGAGAGCTGGTGCCCTTTGTTGCCGAGGCGGTCTTTCAGCTTCGGAAAGCGCTCGAGCACCGTGTCGAGCTGCCAGCGCGAGCCCGAGCGGCCGGCGATCGCCAGATTTTCGCGCGCGCTCAGATAGGAAAAGATGCCGCGCGTCTCCGGCACGAGCGCGATGCCGAGCTGCGAGACGCGGTGCGGCTCGAGGCGCGAGATGTCGCGTCCCTTGTAGCGGATCTCGCCCGCGCGCGGCGGCGTGAGGCCGGTGATCGAGCGAAGCGTGGTCGTCTTGCCGGCGCCGTTGCGCCCGAGGAGCGCCACCACCTCACCTTCCGCGACGCCAAGCGACAAGCGATGCAGGATGTGCCCGAGGCCGTAATACGTGTCGATCGCGCGCAGCTCGAGGATCACGCCGCCATGCCGCCGAGATAGGCGCGTCGCACTTCGGGATTGCGCTGGATCTCTGCGGGCGTGCCCTCCGCGATCAGGGCGCCGAAGTGCATCACCGAGATGCGATCGGAGACGCTCATGATGATGTCGATCTTGTGCTCGATCAGCACGATCGTGTACCGGCCTTTCAGCTGCCGCACGAGCGCCACCATGCGTCGCGTCTCCTCCGGCGAGAGTCCCGCCGCCGGCTCATCGAGGAGCAGCACCCGCGGCGCGGCGGCGAGCGCGATGGCGAGCTCGAGCTG
>JBHELS010000192.1:0-5899 GCA_046263015.1 Burkholderiales bacterium
CTTCGTCATCCATTCGGCGATTCATGGCGTCGTTCCCCATGCCCACTGCGTCATGCACACGCACACGACCAATGGGGTGGCCGTGTCCTGTCTCAAGGACGGTCTGTCGAGCGACAACTTCTATGGCGCCATGCTCCACGGCCGCGTCGCCTACCACGACCTGCAAGGCGTCACCGTTGACCTGTCGGAGCGGGAAAGCCTGGTGGCCGATCTCGGCGACAAACACGTGATGATCCTGCGCAACCACGGGCTCCTGTCCTGGGGCGCGAATGTTGCCGAGGCGTATCTGCGCCTCTGGACGCTGCAGCGCGCCTGCGACGTGCAGGTGGCGGCGGCACAGGCGGGCGGCGAGATCCATCGCCTCTCGCCGCAGGTGATCGAGCGCATGCTGGAGGAATCGGGCCCCGGCGAGTCGCGCACCTGCCAGGATGTCTTCGCGGCGCTCGTGCGCCTGGTGGAAGCGCGCGACCCGTCGTACCGCGACTAACGGTGCATTGACGTTTACGTAAACGTCAACTAGGCTGGCCTTGCGCGCATGACCGACCTCTCGGACTCTGCCAAGCTCGTCTACAGGGCAAGACACAAGATCCGCTTCGTCACCGCGGCGAGCCTGTTCGACGGCCACGACGCCTCAATCAACATCATGCGTCGCATCCTGCAGGCCTCGGGCACCGAAGTGATCCATCTCGGTCACAACCGCTCCGTCGACGAGATCGTCACCGCGGCGCTGCAAGAGGACGTGCAGGGCATCGCCATTTCGTCCTACCAGGGTGGGCACCTCGAGTTCTTCAAGTACATGATCGATCTGCTGCGCTCGCGGGGCGGCGCGCAAATCAAGGTGTTCGGCGGCGGCGGCGGCGTCATCGTGCCGGCGGAGATAAAGGAGCTGCAGGACTACGGCGTCGCGCGCATCTACTCGCCCGAGGACGGCCAGCGCATGGGACTCCAGGGCATGATCAACGACATGCTCGCGCGCTGCGACTTCGACCTCGCGCAGTACGCGCCGAAGGAGCTCGAACCGGGCAATCCGCGCTCGCTCGCGCAGCTCATCACCGCGCTCGAGCTTGGCGCATTCGACGCGAGCGTGATCCACGAGGCAGCGGAAAAGAGCGAGGCTCCGGTCCTCGGCGTCACCGGCACCGGCGGCGCCGGCAAGAGCTCGCTCACGGACGAGCTCGTGCGCCGCTTCCGGCTCGATCAGGGCGATGGACTCGGCATTGCCGTGCTGTCGGTCGATCCGACGCGCCGCAAGACAGGCGGTGCGTTGCTCGGTGATCGCATCCGCATGAACGCCATCCACGGCGGACGTACCTTCATGCGCTCGCTCGCGACGCGCGAGACGGGAAGCGAGCTCTCGGCCGCGACCGCCGATGCCATCGCGGCATGCAAGGCGGCGGGCTACCAACTTGTCATCGTCGAGACCGCCGGCATCGGCCAAGGCGATGCCGCGATCGTGCCACACGCCGACCTGACCCTCTACGTGATGACGCCGGAGTTCGGCGCCGCGAGCCAGCTCGAGAAGATCGACATGCTCGACTTCGCGGATCTCGTCGCCATCAACAAATTCGACCGCAAGGGCGCCGAAGACGCGCTGCGCGATGTGCGCAAGCAGGTGCAGCGCAATCGCGAAGCGTTTCGCGAGCCGCCGGAATCCATGCCGGTGTTCGGCACCATCGCGGCGCGCTTCAACGACGACGGCGTCACGGCGCTCTATCACGCGCTCGCCGATGCGCTCGCGTCCAAGGGGCTCGAGTTCGCGGCGCGGCGCTTGCCCCGTCCGGAAACCACCGTGTCTTCGAACGTGCACGTCATCATCCCGCCGAAACGCCAACGCTATCTCGCCGAGATCGCTGAGACGGTGCGCGGCTACCACGACACCGTGCGTGAGCAGTCGCAGCTCGCACGCGAGCGCCAGCAGCTTCGCGCGACGCAGGCGATGCTTGCCACCGATGTCCCGGAGCTTGACAAGCTGATCGAGCAGAAGGAGGGCGCGCTACGCGCCGAGGCGAAGGCGCTGATCGAGCGCTGGCCCGCTACCGTCGAGTCGTACTCCGGTGAGGAGCAGGTGCTGAAGGTACGCGCCAAGGAGCTCCGCACGCGGCTCACCACCACGTCGCTCTCGGGCACCACGGTGCGGAAGGTGGCGTTGCCGCGCTACGAATGCCACGGCGAGTTGCTGCGCTGGCGCATGCTCGAGAACCTTCCCGGGGAGTTTCCGTACACGGCGGGCGTGTTCCACTTCAAGCGCGAGAACGAGGACCCGACGCGCATGTTCGCCGGCGAAGGCGACCCCTTCCGCACGAACAAGCGCTTCCACCTCCTATCGAAGGACATGCCGGCGAAGCGGCTCTCCACCGCATTCGACTCGGTGACGCTCTACGGCTTCGATCCCGACGAGCGCCCGGATATCTACGGCAAGGTCGGCAATTCGGGGGTGTCGATCGCCACCCTAGACGACATGAAGGTGCTGTATTCGGGTTTCGATCTCTGCGACCCGTCGACCTCGGTATCGATGACGATCAACGGCCCGGCGCCGAGCATCCTCGCGATGTTCTTCAACACCGCGATCGACCAGCAGGTCGAGAAATTCCGGGCGCAGCACGGCCGTGAGCCCGATGCGGCCGAGGGGGCCAAGATCAAGGCCCACGCGCTTTCCGCGGTACGGGGGACCGTGCAGGCCGACATCCTGAAGGAAGACCAGGGACAGAACACCTGCATTTTCTCGACCGAGTTCTCGCTCAAGGTGATGGGCGATATCCAGGAGTACTTCATCGCGCACAAGGTGAAGAACTTTTATTCGGTCTCCATTTCGGGCTATCACATCGCCGAGGCGGGCGCGAACCCGATTTCGCAGCTCGCCTTCACGCTCGCGAACGGGTTTACGTTTGTCGAGGCGTATCTCGCACGCGGGATGAAGATCGACGATTTCGCACCCAACCTGTCGTTCTTTTTCTCCTACGGCATGGATCCGGAGTACGCGGTGCTCGGACGGGTCGCGCGCCGTATCTGGGCGGTGGCGATGAAAAATCGCTACGGCGGCAACGAGCGCAGCCAAAAGCTCAAATTCCATTCGCAGACCTCGGGCCGGTCGTTGCACGCACAGGAAGTCGCGTTCAACGACATCCGCACGACGCTGCAGGCGCTGATCTCGACCTACGACAACACCAACTCGCTGCATACCAACGCCTACGACGAAGCGATCACCACGCCGACGGAGGAGTCGGTGCGCCGCGCCATGGCGATCCAGCTCATCATCAACAAGGAATGGGGACTCGCGAAGAACGAGAATCCCAACCAGGGCTCGTTCGTCATGGACGAGCTGACCGATCTGGTCGAAGAAGCGGTGCTGAAGGAGTTCGAGGCGATCTCGAGCCGCGGCGGCGTGCTGGGCGCGATGGAGACGGGCTACCAGCGGAGCAAAATCCAGGAGGAGTCGCTCTACTACGAGCACAAGAAGCACGACGGTTCGTACCCGATCGTCGGCGTCAACACTTTCCGCAATCCGCACGGCGATCCGATGCCGCATAAATTGGAGCTGATCCGCTCGACCGAAGCCGAGAAGCAGTCGCAGCTAAAGCGCCTGCGCGATTTTCAGCGGAAGCACAAGACCGAGGCGCCGGCGATGCTCGAGCGCCTGCGCCAGGCGGTGATGCGCGATGGCAACGTCTTCGAGGTGCTGATGGACGCGGTGCGGGTCTGCTCGCTGGGCGAGATTACTCACGCCCTATTCGAGGTCGGCGGCCAGTACCGCCGCAGCATGTGAGCCCGGCTTCTCTGCTGCGCCGCCTGATGGTCGCGGCGGGCCTCCTGCCAGTCACAAGCTGGACGCTCGCCGATACGCTGACGCCGACGCAAGCGGTGCGGAAGTTTGGCGAGACCGTTACCGTGCAGTTTCGCGTGAAAGGTACCGGCACGAACGCGGCGGGATACGCCGAGCTGTACTCCGAGGCCTCGTGGCGCGACCCGGGCGCATTCTTCGTCCGTTTGCCGGGGACCACTGAAGTCGCGCGATATGCCGGGCGCATGATCAGCGTGAGCGGCGAGGTGCAGGCACTGCAGTTCGCCGGATTGCGGCGAATGGTGATTTACGTTCCCGACGTCGCCCAACTGACGGTTCTCGATCCGCTGCCGGCGTTCACGCCGACGGCGGCATATCAGCCAATGGAGATCGGCGGCTTCACGGTTCTCGTGCACCCTCAGGTCCTGCAAGACCGCTTCGCTGCGTCCCAGGCATTCGCCGAGCTCGAGTCGCAGATGGCGGCCATAGCGGCAGCGCTGCCCGCGCCGGTACTCGCGAAGCTGCGCGAAGCGCGGATCTGGCTCGAGTCGCGGCAACGTGAAGACACCGCGGCGCAATTCCACCCAGCGCGGGCCTGGCTCCTCTCACACGGCTATAACCCGGAAAAAGCAGGCGACGTGGAAATCTGTCACGTGCGCAACTGGGTGACGTGGTCGCGGCTCGAGCAACCGTCAAGTCTGCTGCACGAGCTAGCGCACGCCTATCACTTTCGGATGCTGGGCGAGAACGACCCCGTTATCCGCAATGCTTACGAACATGCAATGGCCGCGAGGCTCTACGACGCGGTGCCTTACGCAGGCGGCGGTCGCCGGCAAGCCCACGCGGCGAAAAACGCCGCGGAATATTTCGCCGAGCTGAGTGAAGCGTACTTCGGGCGGAACGACTATTACCCGTTCACGCGCGCCGAGCTGCTGCGCTACGACCCGATTGGCTACCGCATGGTCAAGGAGCTCTGGAGCGCTCGCTCGAGCCAGGGCTCCATCTTCTAATTCACCGTCGCGCCGGTCTGCTTGACGACGCGGCCCCACTTTTCATATTCGGCGCGTAGGAAGGGGCCGAACTCCTTCGCCGGCAGGTAGGCGGCGGCGATGCCGGCGTGATGCAGTTGCTCGAGCAGCGTCGTGTCCTTTAGCGCCTTGCCGATCTCCGCGGCGAGCCGGTCGATGATCTCGCTCGGCGTGCCCGCAGGCGCCATCATGCCGAGCCAGAGCGAAGCCTCGTAGCCCGGGACGCCCGCCTCCGCGATGGTCGGCACGTCGGCGAGGTCCGGCCAGCGCTTCGCGCTCGTGACGCCGAGGGCGCGCAAGCGGCCATTGCGCACCTGGTTCAGCACGTTGGGCACGCCGGCGAAGGTGACCTTGACGCGCCCACCGAGGATGTCCTGCATGGCCTGCCCGCTGCCCTTGTAGGGCACATGGTTGAGTTCGATGCCGGCCATGCTCGCGAAAAGCGCGCCGACCAGGTGCTGGGCGCTGCCGTTGCCGGAACTCGCGAAGTCAATCTTTCCGGGCTCGCGCTTCGCGAGCGCGATCAGTTCCTTGACGGAATTAGCGCGCAGGTCGGGATGCACGGCGAGCACGTAAGGCCCGGAGGCCACCAGCGCGATTGGCGCGAAGTCCTTCAGAGCATCGTAAGGCAGCTTTTTATAGAGGTGCGCGCTGATGACGTGCGGCGTGGCGCCGAAGAGCAGGTTGTAGCCGTCGGGCTCGGACCTCGCGATTTCGGCGGCGCCGATCGTGCTACCGGCGCCGGGCTTGTTCTCGACGAAGAACGTACCGTTCATCTGCCGGCTAAGCGCCGGAGCGAGGATGCGCGCCGGCACGTCGGCGAAGCCGCCCGCGCCAAGTGGCACAACGATGCGCACCGGACGCGATGGGTACGACTGCGCGAGTGCCCAGAGCGACGCCGCGGCAAGCGTCGCCGCCGTTAAGGCTTTCAAGATGTGCTTCATCCGCGATACACCGGTTCGGGTTGGGAAAAGAAAGCATGCAGGATGTGATAGACCATTAGGTAGTTCTTCTGCTGAAAGCTCGCATGGGCGATGCCGGCCATGACGGTAAATTGCTTGTCGGCATTCGGCAGCCGCCGGAAAAACTCGAG
>JBHELS010000193.1:0-5899 GCA_046263015.1 Burkholderiales bacterium
CGGCTCGGCAAGCCCGACGAGGTGGCCGGGCTCATCATCTATCTTTGCTCCGAGGAAGCGGCGTTCGTCAGCGGCGCCAACATCTCGATCAACGGCGGCCAGCACATGTATTAAGTATTAAGGAGTACACTCGTCTCGTGGCGCTCCCCGAACCGAAGACCGACAATCCGCAGCCGTTGCGCCTGATCAAGAAGTACCCGAACCGGCGCCTCTACGACACCAAGACGTCGAGCTATATCACGCTCGCCGACGTCAAGCAGATGGTGCTGAAGCAGGAGGATTTCCAGGTGGTCGACGCGAAAAGCGGCGACGATCTCACGCGCCAGATCCTGCTGCAGATCATTCTCGACGAGGAGTCGGGCGGCATGCCGCTTTTCTCCTCCGACCTTCTCTCGCAGCTCATCCGCTCCTACGGCAACGCGATGCAGGGCATGATGGGCTCGTACCTCGAGAGGAACATCAAGGCGTTCCAGGACATTCAAAAGGCGCTGCAGGAGCAATCGCAGCGCATGTACGGCGACAACTCGCGCAGCTCGCAGGACCTCTGGGCGCAGTTCATGAACCTGCAGGGGCCGGCGATGCAGAGCCTGATGCAGGCGTACATGGAGCAGAGCCAGAAGATGTTCTCGCAGTTCCAGGAGCAGATGCAGAGCCAGGCCCGCAACATGTTCTCGGGCCTATCCTTCCCCGGTTTCCCGTCTGGCAGCAAAGACAAAGACAAGAGCGAATCCGGCAAGTCCTAAGGTCGGTTTTGTTTCCCTAGGTTGTCCGAAGGCGCTCGTCGACTCCGAGCGCATCCTGACGCAGCTGCGCGCCGAAGGCTACGCCACCTCGCCGTCGTATGGCGACGCCGATCTCGTGATCGTCAACACCTGCGGCTTCATCGACGCGGCGGTCGAGGAATCGTTGGAAACCATTGGCGAAGCGCTCGCCGAGAACGGCAAAGTCGTCGTCACCGGCTGCCTCGGCGCGAAGGACGGCGTCGTCGCGAAGGTGCACCCGTCGGTCCTCGCGATCACCGGCCCGCAGGACACCGAGGGCGTGATGGCCGCGGTGCACGAGCACCTGCCGAAGCCGCACGATCCCTATGCGGATCTCGTGCCGCCGCAGGGAATCAAATTGACGCCGCGGCACTATGCGTATCTGAAGATTTCCGAGGGCTGCAACCATCGCTGCAGCTTCTGCATCATTCCATCGATGCGCGGCGACCTCGTCTCGCGCCCGATCGGCGAGGTGATGCAGGAAGCCGAGAACCTCGTCAAGGCGGGCGTGAAAGAGATCCTCGTCATCTCGCAGGACACGAGCGCCTATGGCGTCGACGTCAAGTACCGAACGGGTTTCGTGCGCGGCAAACCGGTGAAGACGCGCATGCTCGACCTTTGCCGCGCGCTCGGCGAGCTCGGCGTTTGGGTGCGGCTGCATTATGTCTATCCGTATCCGCATGTCGACGAGGTGATCCCGCTCATGGCGGAGGGCCGCATCCTTCCCTACCTCGACGTTCCGTTCCAGCACGCGAGCCCGCGCATCCTGCGCCTCATGAAGCGTCCTGCGTCGAGCGAACGCGTGCTCGAGCGCATCCGCGCCTGGCGCGAGATCTGTCCGGAGATCACGCTGCGCTCGACCTTCATCGCTGGATTTCCCGGCGAGAGCGAAAGCGAATTCGCCGAGCTCGTCGCGTTCCTCGAGGAAGCACAGTTGGACCGCGTCGGCTGCTTCGCCTATTCGCCGGTCGAAGGCGCGGCGGCGAACGAGCTGCCCGATGCCGTACCCGAGCCGGTGAAGGAAGAGCGCCGCAAGCGCTTCATGGAAGCGCAGGCCAAGATCAGCGCGGCCAAGCTCGCGGCCAAGGTCGGAAAAACACTGCGTGTCATTGTCGATACGCGGGGCCTCGGGCGAAGCGCAGGCGACGCGCCCGAGATCGACGGCGTGGTGCGCTTCAAGGGCGGGAAAGTTGGCGACTTTGCCGATGTTCTTATCGAGCGTGCGGACGAGCACGATCTCTTCGGGAGACGGTTATGACGGAAGTCATGGTAGTGGCGGGCGCAAGGACGGCAATCGGCGACTACGGCGGCGCCTTCAAGGACATCGCGCCGACCAAACTCGGCTCGATCGCGATCAAGGAAGCGCTCGCGCGCGCGAAAGTGGATTCGGTGAGCGTTGGCCACGTGGTGATGGGCAGCGTGATCCATGGCGAAGCGCGCGATATGTATCTTTCGCGCGTCGCGGCGCTCGACGCCGGTCTCGCGGTCGGCACGCCTTGCCTCACGGTGAATCGCCTTTGCGGCTCGGGCTTGCAGGCGATCGTCTCGGCCGCGCAGCACATCATGCTCGGCGACACGACCACGGTGGTGGGCGGCGGCGCCGAGAGCATGAGCCGCGCCGCGTACCTCTTGCCCTCCGGGCGCTGGGGCCAGCGGATGGGCGATGCGCCGGTGATCGACGCGATGAGCGCCGCGCTTCACGATCCGTTCGGCCATGGCCACATGGGCGTCACCGCCGAGAACATCGCCGCGAAGTACGGCTTCACGCGCGAGCAGCAGGACGAGTACGCCGTGGAATCACACAAGCGCGCGGCGCGCGCCATTGCAGCGGGCTACTTCGCGTCGCAGATCGTGCCGGTCGAGTTAAAGAGCAAGAAGGGCGTCGAGCAGTTCACCACCGACGAGCACGTGCGTGCCGACGCGAGCGTCGAGAACCTCGCAAAGCTGAAGCCGGTGTTCAAGAAGGATGGCACCGTCACTGCGGCCAACGCCTCCGGCATCAACGACGCGGCCGCTGCCATCGTCATGATGGAGGCCAAAGCGGCGCAGCGCGCGGGACTGAAGCCAATGGCGCGCCTAGTCGCCTATGCGCACGCCGGTGTCGAGCCGCAAGTGATGGGCCTCGGGCCGATTCCGGCGGTGAAGCGCGTGTTCGAGAAGGCTGGCCTCAAGCCCGCGGACATGGATGTCATCGAATCCAACGAGGCGTTCGCCGTGCAGGCGATGGCGGTCACCCAGGACCTGGGCCTCGATCCGGCCAAGGTGAATCCGAACGGCGGCGCGGTGGCGCTTGGCCATCCGATCGGCGCCACCGGCTGCATCCTCACCGTCAAAGCGCTCTACGAGCTCGAGCGCACGCAGAAGCGCTACGCGCTCGTCACCATGTGCATCGGCGGCGGACAGGGCATCGCCGCGATCTTCGAGCGCGTGTAAAAGTCGCTCGCGTAAACTCGCGGGCATCTTGACCCGCAAACCGCGAATCGGACTCGCGCTCGGCTCGGGAAGCTCCCGCGGCTGGGCGCATATCGGCGCGATACGCGCGCTGGAAGAGCACGGCGTCAAGCCCGATCTCATCTGCGGCACCTCGATCGGCGCGCTGGTCGGCGCGGTGTACGCGTCGGGCCAGCTCGATCAGCTCGAGGCATGGGTCACCGGGCTCGCCTGGAGCAAGGTCTGGCGGCTCATGGATATCACGCTGAAGGGCGGGCTGATTCGCGGCCAGCGGCTCTTCAATCTCTTCCGCGCCACCTTCCAGGAGCTTGAGATTTCCGAGCTCGAGATACCGTTCGGCGCGATCGCCACGGAGCTCAGCTCGGGACGCGAGATCTGGCTGCGGCAAGGCAAGCTTTTCGATGTGGTGCGCGCCTCGATTGCGACGCCCGGCCTCTTCACGCCCGTGGTTTACAACGGCACCGTGCTCGTCGATGGCGGCTTGGTGAACCCGGTGCCGGTGTCGATGTGTCGCGCCTTCGGCGCGGAGGTGGTGATCGCCGTCGACTTGAGCTGGGGCAAGCTCGGCCGCTACCGCAACTTCGGGCGCGAGCTGCCCGCACCGCTCGAGTCGCCGAGCTGGTTCGGGCGTCTGCGCGATGGCTGGCTCGGCACGCTGCACGCGAAGGGCGAGGATCCTGCGATTCCGTCGATCTTCGAAGTGTTCAATACCGCGCTCGACATCGTCGAGCAGCGCGTCGCGCGCAGCCGCCTCGCGGGCGAGCCCGCCGATGTCGTGATCACGCCGCTCCTGCCGAACTTCGGCCCGATGGAATACCACCGCGCGAAAGAGGCGATCGCCGAGGGCCGCGCCGCCGTGGCGCGCATGATGCCGCTCATCGAGCAGGTCCTCCTCTAGCGGATGGAAATCAGCCTGCCCGTGACGCTCGCGGTACTGGGCGCCGCGCTGCTGCACGCCTCGTGGAACGTGCTAGTGAAGGCGGGCGCCGACAAGGAGCTCGAGACCATCAACATTGCCCTCGGCTCGGGCCTGGTCGCGCTTATCGCCGCGCTCTTTCTGCCACCGCCTGCGCGTGCCTCGTGGCCGTGGGTCGCCGCCTCGGCGGTGGTGCACATCCTTTATTTCATCTTCCTCGCCGGTGCCTATCGCTGGGGCGAGCTTTCGTACGCGTATCCGGTCATGCGCGGTGGCGGCCCCATGCTTGTCGCGCTCGTGGGCGCCCTTGCCCTCGGCGAGGTCTTGCCGCTTCACGAGGCGCTCGGCGTGCTGCTCGTCTGCGCCGGCATCCTCGCCTTCGCTTCGGGGCGCCACGACCGGCGCGCGACCGCGTTCGCGCTCGCGAACGCCGTCGTCATTGCCGCGTATACGCTGATCGACGGCCAGGGCGCGCGCGCTTCCGGGGCACCGGCGAGCTACACGATGTGGTTCTTCATCGCCAACGGCGTGGTGATCCTCGTCTACGGACTGCTCCGGCGCGGCGCCGCGGTCGGTGTCTATTGGCGACGCCACTGGCTGCGTTCGCTTATCGGCGGCAGTTGTGCCCTGGGCGCCTACGGGATTGCACTCTGGGCGATGACACGGGCGCCGATCGCCGTGGTCGCCGTGCTGCGCGAGACGGCGGTGATCTTCGGTGCGTTCATCGCGTACTTCGTGCTGAAGGAAAAACTGACGCGCCGGCGGCTGGCGGCCACCGGCGCGGTAATGCTGGGTCTCGTAGCCCTGAAGCTCTAGACCGGCTGGAGCTTGCCTTCGTAGTAACGGACGCGGTCGCCCTGATGCCAGAAGGGCGCCTGCTCGCTCTTGAACACCTGCGTCGAGCCGTCGTCATAGCGCACGGTCATCTCCCACTGCTTTGTTGCACGCGCCTGCTTCTCGATCTGGTTGCCAAGGAGCGCGCCACCCGCAGCGCCGAGGACGGTGACCAGCTTGTTATGGTCGCCGATGTTGTGGCCGAGCACCGCGCCGGCGAGACCGCCGCCGACCGCGCCGACGCCTTTCGCGTCGCCTTTCGCTTCCACTTGACGCACGGATTCCACGGTGCCGAGCACGCCCGGCTTCACTGCGGGCTTCGGCGCCTCATACACCTGCGGCGCCTGGGCGACCGGCGGCGGCGGCGTCATCGCCGGCGTGTCGGCATACGCGACCGTCTGGGCGGGCTTGGGCGCGGGCGCCTTGCGCACCACGTGCTTCTTTGGCGCGGGCGGCAGCGGCGTGGCCTGCGGCACCGGCGCCGGCATGGTTTGCGGTGCCGGCGGCACCACCGTCTCGGATTTCGCCGGCTGCTCGAGCGCGGCAACGGGCTGGTCGCTCACCGAGCCCTTCGAATTGGGAATGAGGCCAGTGATCGCGGCCACGCCGACGCCTGAAAAGACGATCACTGAAATGGCCGCTGCCGTCAGCAGCGGATGCAATTTGCGGGTATTAGTGTTGGTATCCATCGCGTCGTTCTCCTTTCGTATCGCGAACAACGCAAGGTTAGGGCTGTCGCCTGGCGGCTGCAGTGAGCGTTCGTTACCAGATGTAACGGCTGTTAAGACTCCGGCCGCATATGGGGGAAGAGGATGACGTCGCGGATGCTGGCACTATCCGTCAGGAGCATGACCAGGCGATCGATGCCAAGGCCCATGCCGCCCGCCGGAGGCATGCCGTACTCGAGCGCCCGGATGTAGTCGGCGTCGTAGTACAT
>JBHELS010000194.1:0-3216 GCA_046263015.1 Burkholderiales bacterium
GCCGACATCGTGCCGCCGTTCGACTGCATGAGCAGCAGCGGCACCTTGAACCCGGCGCCGCGCAGTCCGCCTTCGAGCGAGGCGACGTAGCGCTTCATCACCGGCATGACATAGGCGTTGATAACGGCGGTGCTGGTGCGCTCGTACTCGCGCATCTCGGGCAGCACGTCCGACGATAGCGTCACGTGGACTTCCGGCGCCACGTCGCGCAGAACCTCGCGCACCCCCTGCTCGTGCGCCGGATTCGCGTAAGCGTTGATGAGCGACACGGCGACCGACTCGACGCCCTGCTGGCGTAGTGCGGCCATCGCACGGCGCACCGAGTCCTTGTCGAGCGGGCTGAAAACCTCGCCTTTGTGCGTGACGCGCTCGTCTGCCTCGACGCGCAAAAAGCGCGGCACTAGCGGCTCGGGCTTCTCCCATTCCAGGTCGTAGAGCTTCGGGATGCGGATGCGCCGCAGCTCGAGCACATCGCGGAAGCCGCGCGTGGTGATGAGGCCGGTGCGCGCGCCTTTGCGCTCGATGATGGCATTGGTGGCCACCGTCGTGCCGTGGACGACGGCGCGGCAGTCGCCCGCCTCGAGCGTGAGCTCGGTCAGCAGGCGCTCGACCAGCGTGAAGATGCCCTGTTCGTACGCCCGCGTCGTTGAGATGCCCTTCGCCACATGCACCGCGCCCGAATCCTCGATCAGCACCACATCGGTGAAGGTGCCGCCGATGTCGACGCCGATCGAAAAGCCGCTCATGCGCCGTTTCGCAGTCGCGCCGTCTCGGCCGCTTCCACGACCCCTTCCACGGAAACGGCAACGCGATAGATTTCGCGGGCGCGCTTTATCGAGACCTTTCCGTCGCGCACGTCGCGCGCCACCAGCTCGGGCTCGCGCTCGGCCGCCGGGCCGTAGCCGCCGGCGCCGGGCGTGACGTGCAGGTACACCGTATCGGCCGGCACGTGCATGGTTTCCAGGCCCTTCAGTGCGCGCTCCTCAGGCGTGCCCGGATTCAGCACGTTGCGGCACGTGGTGCCGTGCTCGCCGCCGGCGAAGCCCCACGGCCGCTGCTTCGAGCGGCCCGAGCGAAGCTGCAGCACGCCGCCCTGCGGCGCGAGCAGGCGCACCTTGCGCCGCACGCCCAAGCCGCCTCGGCGGCGTCCCGCGCCTTCGGAGTCGGGCTCGTAGCCGTATTCCTCGACCATCACCGGATAGGTGCTCTCCACCATCTCCACCGGCGAATTGGCCATGTTGGCGGCGATGTTGGCGACGCCGTCGATGCCGTCGTGCCGCGCATGTCCGCCCCACGCGCCGACCAGCGCTTCCGACAGGATGCTCGGCTTGCCATCGATGCTCGTGCCAAAGGTGTAGCGCGTGGTGCCGCCCTCGCTCGCCGCGCGCACCTTGTGCGGCGCCGCCTTGGCGAGCGCGCCGTAGATGCAGTCGGTCAGCCGGTAGCCGGTGACGCCCATGGCGCCGACCGCGCCGGGGAACTTCGGATTGATGAGCGTGCCCTGCGGAGCCACCATGTGTAGCGGTCGGAAGAACCCCGCGGTGTTCGGAATCTCCTGCGACATGATCGAGCGCACTGCGAGATAGAAGGCCGAGCGCGAATACGCGAGCGGCGAGTTGATGGCGGTCGGCACCTGCGGCGCCGTGCCGGTGAAATCCGCCGTCAGCTCCTCGCCGCGTATGCGCAGCGTGACGCAAAGGCGCTGCGGCGGCCCGTCGAGGCCGTCGCTGTCCAGGAATTCCTCGAAGCTGTAATCGCCGTCGGGCAGTGCCGCGATCTCGGCGCGCGCCATGCGCTCGCTTCGCTCGAGGAGCCCCTCCATCGCCGCCACGATGACCGGATTGCCGTAGCGGCCGGCGATCGCCGCGAGACGCCGCTCGGCCGTGCGGCAGGCGCTCACCTGCGATTCGAGGTCGCCGAAGAAATCCCGAGGCAGGCGGGTGTTGGTCTCGATCAGCGAAAGCAGCGTCTTGTCCCGCTCGCCGTTGCGCTCGAGCAGCATCGGCGCAATGCGCAGGCCTTCGCCGAAGACGTCGCGGCTGTTGACCGGCACACTGCCCGGCACGTGGCCGCCGACGTCGGTGTGGTGTGCCATGGTCACCGCGTAGCCCAGCAACTCCTCGGAGGCATAGCAGGGTGCGAGGAGGATCACGTTCGGCAGGTGCATGCCGCCCGAGTAGGCGTCGTTCATGATGTACACGTCGCCCGGCTGCATGTTCCCGCCCGGGAAGCGGCCGAGGATCGACTCCACCGCGCTCGGCAACGCGCCGAGGTGAATTGCCATACCGACGCCCTGCACCACCATCTCGCCGCGCGGGTTGCAGAGCGCGACGGTGAAGTCGTACAGGTCGCGCACGAGCGGCGAATAGGCGGTGGCGACGACCACGGTCGCCATCTCGTCGGTCACGCTCAGGAGACCGTGCTCGACGACCGAGGCGGTGACCGGATCTAGACGCGGCTCCATTCGGCTTTCTTCCTCACTGCAATGCGGTGGGTTATGGCGATGCGCCCGTGCACATCGACCGTCGCACTGAAGGACGGGGGCACGACGATGGTCGAGTCCGCCTGCTCGATCACCGCCGGGCCGGCGATGCGATTGCCGGCGCGCAAGCGATCGCGCTCGTAAATCGGACAGTCGACGAAGCGCCCGATGCTCTGGAAATGCACTTTGCGGCGCGCCTTGAGCGCGGCTTGCGCGCCACCGCCTCGTTCGAGCGCGCGCGGCTTGGGGCGATCGGTGCGACCGACTGCGGCGACGCGCAGGTTGACCAGCTGCACCGCCTCGTCGCGGTCGCAGTAGCTATAGAGCCGCTCGTGCGCGGCGTGAAACGCTTCGCACGCGCGCTTGATCCAAGCGGCGTCAACCTTGCCCGCGGGCAGCGGCACGTTGATCTCGTAGTTCTGCAGCGGATAGCGCATCTCGGCGCTGCGCAGTAGTGCGCGCCGGACAGCGGGCACCTTCTCGCGGTCGAGCCACGCCTCGGCCTCCGCCTCCACGCGCTGCAGCGCGGCCTCAAGCTCGCCCGCGTGCTGGGCGGTGACGTTGCGGCGGACGGTGCCGCTGAAATCCGCGCGCAGGTCGGCCCACAGCAGACCGAGGGCTGAAAACACGCCCGGCGCCTCCGGTACCACGACGCGCGGAATGCCCAGATCGGCCGCCAGGTCGGCGGCGTGCAAAGGCCCGGCGCCGCCGAAGGCGATGAGCGAGAAATCGCG
>JBHELS010000195.1:0-13055 GCA_046263015.1 Burkholderiales bacterium
GGTCTGGATCTCGCGCGCGTAGGTCGGGCTCACCGTGGTGATGGCGTCGGCGTAGACGAGGCCGCCCTTGAGAAAGGAAAGGCGGCCGTAAAACTCGAGGCCTTCGATCGCGAAGGTCGCGGGCGGCAGCTCCAATCGACCAAGAAGCGATGCGTCGTAGAGACCCTGGAATGCGAGGTTATGCACGGTCATCACACTGCCCGCGCGGCGTCCCTCGAAGTGCAGATACACGGGCGCGAGCGCGGTCGGCCAGTCATTGCAGTGGAGGATCTCCGGCCGCCACTCGAGGGGCGAAGCGCCGCTCGCAAGAAGCGCCGCGGCGCGCGAGAGGACGCCGAAGCGCAGCCAGTTGTCCGGCCAGTCGGCGCCCGCCGCGTCCTGATAGGGACTGCCGTCGCGGTCGTAGAGCTCCGGCGCCTCGATGAGGAGACTGTCGCCCTTCTCGAGCACGCGCACCTCGACGCCGAGCAGTCGCAAGCGCGCGCGCTCTTCGGCGCCCGTCGCATCGATCTCGCGATAGCGCGGCAGCAGTACGCGCACATCGATCCCTTGCGCGCGCAGCGCCGCCGGCAGCGCCGCACTGACGTCGCCAAGCCCGCCCGCCTTCGTGAGCGGGGCGCATTCCGGTGTCACGAACAGTACGCGCATAAAAAAGACCCCGGTACGGGAGCCGGGGTCGTCTGCCTACATACGCACGAAGGGAGAGAAGCGCGTATGCAAGGGGAGAAGCGCTAGTGACTTGTCGTCGTCACCGATTTCTTGATCCCTCAATATCGATGTCTCACGCCGCGGGCATGCTAGGACCGCCCCATCGGCGTCGATATCCCGAGAAAGATGAACCATATGTCGTCCAGCCACTACACCTCCCATGAACGCAAAGTTGAACGCTACAAGATCAATGCAACGCTTGCCGCAGTAAAGCAGGTGGCGAGCGTGCCGGCGACGATCGATTTCATCCCGAGGCCGACGATCTCGGCGCGCCGCCCGGGGCACATTGTGCCGAGTCCGCCGATCATGATGCCGAGGCTGCCGAAGTTCGCGAAACCGCAGAGCGCGTAGGTCATGAGAAGCCGGCTTCGCTCGGAGAGTTCGGTCTTGGACAAATCGATATAGGCGATGA
Organism: Burkholderiales bacterium; assembly: GCA_046263015.1. Taxonomy (GTDB): domain Bacteria; phylum Pseudomonadota; class Gammaproteobacteria; order Burkholderiales; family SG8-39; genus SCGC-AG-212-J23. The sequence continues at coordinate 1,121 of JBHELS010000195.1, forward strand.
GCTCGTTCAGCACCGTCTTCGTGGCGAGGAGCGCGCCCGCAGTTTGCGCCTCGCTCCAGGGCACGCCCGCGAGCCAGGCGAGCGGCGCGAGCGCCACGCCAAGGAGTCCCTGCAGGCTGTAGGGCGCAATCACCAGATTGACGAGCGCCACGAGCGCGACGAAGACGATCAGCATGGCGACGATATTGATGAGGAGCTGCGCGCCTTCGAGCGTGCCGCGAGTGATCGCGTCCATGCTGCCGCTCGCCTCCGAGCGCAGGTCGAGATCTCCGCTCGTCACTTCGCCCTGCGGCGGCACCATGACATAGGCGAGCGCGAGCGCCGCGGGCGCCGAGAGAATCGAGGCAATGAGGAGATGCGCGACCGCGTCGCGCAGCACCGGGCCGAGGATGGCGGCGTAAAGAAAGAGGACGGTGCCCGCGATCGACGCCATCCCGGCGACCATGATGGCGAAGAGCTCGCCGCGCGAGACGCGCGCGAGATAGGGCCGCACGAAAAGCGGCGCCTCGACCATGCCGACGAACACATTGGCGGCGGTCGAGAGGCCGACGACGCCGCCGACGCCCATCGTGCGCCGAAGCAACCACGAGATGGCGCGCACGATTGCGGGCAGCACTCGCCAATAGAAAAGCAAAGCGGAAAGCGCGCTGATCACGAGGACGAGCGGCAGCGCGCGAAAGGCGAGGATGAAAGTCGCTTCCGGCGCGCTGACGGCAAAGGGCGGGTTTGCGCCGCCGAGATATCCGAAGACGAGGCTCGTGCCCGCTTCGGTCGCGCGCTCGAGGACAAGCAGGGCATCGTTGAGCGCCAGGAACGCGCCCTTCACGCCCGGCAGCTTCAGGCACACGAGCGCCAGCACGAGCTCAAGCGCAATGCCCGCTGCCACCGCCCGCCAGGGCACCGCACGCCGCGCCTCGCCCGCGAGCCAGGCGAGCGCGACGAGCCCGGCCATGCCCGCGAGGCCGTGCATAGAATCAGCCATGGCGGTCGTCGTTTCGTGCTTGTGTGCCGAGTGGTGCGATACCTGCGGGCAATACCGTCCGGGCTTTCTCGCGCTCGCGGAAAAGTTTCCCGACGTGCAATTCCGCTGGATCGACATCGAGGACCAGGCCGACGAGGTCGGCGATCTCGAAGTCGAGAACTTCCCCACCATCCGCGTGACGCGCGGCGACCAGGTGCTTTTCCACGGCGTGCAGCTGCCGATCCATGCGCACCTCGAGCGGCTGCTGGAAGAACTTCTCTCTAGGCGGGAAAAATAGCTGCAATCGTCGCCTGGATCGCCTCTGCGGCGGCGCGCGGGTCGGCGGCCAGGCGGATCGGCCGCCCCATCACGATGTAGTCGGCGCCGTTCGCGAACGCCTGCGCGACGTCGACCGTGCGCTTCTGATCGTCGGCGCGATTGTCGACCGGCCGGATGCCGGGCGTGACGACGAGCAGCCGGTCTTTGAACTCGCTCTTGATCCGCGCGGCCTCGAGGCCCGACGAGATGACGCCGTCGCAGCCCGCTTCCATCGCGCGGCGCGCCCGAGACAAAACCAAACGCTCGACATCGCACGAGAAGCCGAGATCGTCGAGGTCGCCGCGATCGAGGCTGGTGAGCGCCGTCACCGCGAGGATTTTGAGATCGCCCTTCTCCTTCGCCGCGGCCTGCATGATCGACTGGTTGCCGTGCACGGTGAGAAAGGCGATGCCGCGGCCGCGGAGATTGGCGACCGCGCGCGCCACCGTCTCCGGAATGTCGAAGAGCTTGAGGTCGGCGAAGACGCGATTGCCGCGGCCGATGAGCCATTCGAGGAGCTCGAAGTAGCCCGGGCTCATGGCGAGCTCGAGACCGATCTTGTAGAAGCACGCCGCGCTCCCGAGCCGCTCGACGAACGCGCGCGCCTCGGCGGCGCTCGGCACGTCGAGCGCGACGACCAGGCGCTCGCGGCGCTCAATCCTGCTCATGGGCCTCCTCCTGCTGCACGAAATCGCGCAACGATAAACCAAGATGCGTCTGCGGCACGCCCACGGCGTCGGCGTCGAAGACAAACGCGCGGTACACATCCGAGACTTGGATCTCCGTCGCGTCGCGCGCGAGCACATACCCGTCGCGCTCGGTGCGCGCGACCCAGCCGAGGGCCGCGGCGCGCTCGAGGATCCGCTCACAGCGATCCGGAAGGATGCGCTGCTCGCGCGCGAGGCGGTTGAGCGCCACGACGCGCCCCGCGCGATGGGCGCGCGCAAGCGCGCCGAGGACGCCGAGCGCGTCGGCGAGCTGCTCCCCCGGTACACGATGGCGCTCGGGCTTGGTGGACCACATGGGCAGCATCGCCGTGACGATCGCGCCGGTGAGTACCACGAGCCACGAGAGATAGAGCCAGATGAGGAAGATCGGAATCGTCGCAAAAGCGCCGTAGATCAGGGTATACGTCGGCACGCGGGTGAGATAAATGGCGAAGCCGCGCTTCGCGATCTCGAAGCCGATGCCCGCGAGCAGTCCACCGAGGAGCGCGTGGCGCCATTCGACGCGGCGCGCCGGCACGATGCCGTAGAGGAGCGCGAGCGCCGCGCAGGTGAGAACGAAGGGCACAAGGCCAAAGAGCGCGTCGGAGATGAAGCCAAGCGGCAGCGTGCCCGCCGCCCGACGCAGCGCGAAGTAGGTGCTCGAGAGGCTGCCGCCGATGAAAAGCGGCCCGAGCGTGATCACACCCCAGTAGACAAAGATGTTCTGCACGAGCGGCCGGCGCCGCTGCACGCGGAAGATGCGATTGAGGGCGTTGTCGACCGTGAGCATCAGCATCACCGAGGTGACGACGAACCCGGCGATGCCGATGGCCGTGAGACGCGCGGCGTTATGCGTGAAGGAATTGATCTGGTCGATCAGCGTGTCGACCGCCGGCGTGTCCGGAAGCACGTTCTCGAGGATGAAGAGCTGCAGCGACCCGATCCACTCGTCGAACACCGGAAAGGCGGTGGTGATCGCCAGGGCGACAGTGAAGAGCGGCACGAGCGAGAGGAGCGACGTGTAGGTGAGACTGCCCGCCGTCTGGGTGGCCCGCTCCTCGCGAAAGCGCGTCACCAGCGCCACGGTGAACTCCCACGCGGCGCGCAAGTGCTTCCTCATCGATTGCTTATGATAGCGGCTCGCCATGCCGCGCGTCGTCTTCACCTCGCATCTGCAGCGCCACGTCGCGGCGGCCGACTGCGAGGTGAGCGGCGCGACCGTGGCCGCGGCGCTCGACGCAGTGTTCTGCGCGCAGCCGCAGGCGCGGGGCTACGTGCTCGATGAGCAGGGCGATCTGCGAAAGCATGTCTTCGTCTTCGTCGACGCCCGCCGCGCTCGTCTCGAGGATGCGGTGCGCGCCGATAGCGCAATCCATGTGTTGCAGGCACTGACGGGAGGCTGATATGGCGCTCTATGTCGCCACGCGCAAGGGTCTCTTCATCATCGATACGGCGCGCTGGACGCTCGCGCGGCCGCACTTCCTCGGCGATCCGGTGACCGCCGTTCTCGTCCGCGACGGCGCCATCTATGCGGCGCTGAACCTCGGCCATTTCGGCGTCAAGCTTCGCCGCTCCGACGACCGCGGCGAGCACTGGCGGGAAATCGCGGCGCCCGCGTATCCGGCGAAGCCGGACGATGCGAGCGACAAGACGCCGTGGAAGCTCGTTCAAATATGGACGCTCGAGGGCGCCGGCGAGTCGCTCTGGGCGGGCACCATTCCGGGCGGCCTCTTTCGCTCGACCGACCGGGGCGAATCATGGTCACTCGTGCGCTCGCTCTGGGACCGACGCGAACGCGCCGAGTGGATCGGCGGCGGCTACGATCACCCCGGCATCCATTCGATCTGCATCCACCCGCGCGAGCCCCGGCAGCTCGCGATCGCCATCTCCTGCGGCGGCGTCTGGCAAAGCACCGACGGCGGCGAGAGCTGGCGCCTTACGGCGAAGGGCATGCACGCGGATTACTTTCCGCCCGAGCGCAAGCACGACGAGAACATCCAGGACGTGCATCGCATGGTGCAATGCGCCTCCCGGCCCGACGTGTTTTACGCTCAGCATCACAACGCCGTCTTCCGCTCCGCAGACGGCGCCGCGAGCTGGCAGGAAGTGACGGCGATCGCGCCGTCGAAATTCGGCTTCGCGGTCGCGGTGCATCCCAAGGACGCGGACATCGCTTGGTTCGTCCCCGCGGACAAGGACGAGCGCCGCCTCCCCGTGGATGGCAAATTGGTCGTCGCGCGGACGCGCGATGGCGGCAAGACCTTCGATGTGCTTCGCCGCGGACTGCCGCAGGAGCACGCGTACGATCTCGTGTATCGGCATGGGCTCGCGGTGGACGAGACGGGCGAGCGGCTCGCGATCGGCTCGACCACCGGCGGGCTGTGGATCTCCGAAGATGCCGGCGACAGCTGGCGCTGCGTGTCCGCACATCTGCCGCCGATCTACGCCGTGCGCTTTGCTTAGGGCCGCAGCGAGCGCGACGCTGGTCGCGCTCATCGCACTGGCGCTGGCGTGGGAGCTCGCGCTTGCGCCGCTGCGGCCGGGCGGCTCGCTGCTTGCGCTGAAAGCGTTGCCGCTCGTCGCCCCGCTCGGCGGTGTCCTGCAGGGACGGCGCTACACGTACCAGTGGGCAAGCATGTTGATCCTTGCCTATGTCGCCGAGGGGGTGACACGCGCCTGGGCGGAAACCGGGCTTTCGCGCATGCTCGCTCTTTGCGAGGTCGCGCTGAGCCTCGCCTTCTTCGCCGCGGCGGTAAGCTACGCGCATGCAGCGCAAGCTCGCCGCGATCCTTAGCGCCGACGTCGAGGGCTACAGCCGCCTGATGGGCGAGGACGAGCTCGCCACCGTGCGCGCGCTCGGCACATGCCGCGATCTAGTCGCCGGCGTCATCGCAAGCCACCGCGGCCGCGTCGTCGACATGCCGGGCGACAATATCCTGGCGGAGTTCGCGAGCGCGGTGGACGCGGTGCAGGCGGCGGCGGCGATGCAATTGCAGCTTGCCGCGTGCAGCGGACAGCTGCCGCAGGGCCGGCGCATGGCATTTCGGGTCGGAATTAACCTGGGCGACGTGATCGAGGACGGGGGCCGCGTCTACGGCGACGGCGTCAACATCGCGGCGCGCATCGAGGCGCTCGCCGACGCGGGCGGCATCTGCGTTTCGGGCAAGGTCTATGACGAGGTAAGCCGCAAACTGCAGCTCGCCTTCGAGGACCTCGGCGAGCATGACCTGCACAACATCGAGGGGCGCGTACGCGTCTACCGCGTGCTCGCTCCCGGCGACAAAGCGGCGGCAAAAGCGGCCCGCCCCCGGCAGGCGAAGCCCTCGATCATCGTCCTGCCCTTCACCAACATGAGCGGAGATCCGGAGCAGGAGTACTTCGCCGACGGACTCACCGAGGACATCCTTACCGACCTTGCGCGCTTTCACGAGCTTTTCGTCATCTCGCGCAATACCTCGTCGAAGTACAAGGGCAAGGCGGTGGATGTGCGCAGCGTGGCGAAGGAGCTCGGCGTGCAGTACGTGGTCGAAGGCAGCGTACGCAAATCGGGCAACCGCGTGCGGATCAGCGTGCAGCTGATCGACGCGGAGGCGGACGCCCACATCTGGGCCGAGCGCTACGACCGCGAGCTGAATGACATCTTCGCGCTGCAGGACGAGATGACCTCGGCGATCGTCGCCACACTCCCCGGGCGGGTCGCTGCCGCGGCGCGCGACCGCGCCGAGCGCAAGCCGACCGACAACATGGCCGCCTACGAGTGCGTGCTCGCCGCCAAGGTGCTGCATCACCGCTCGACACGCGAGGACAACGCCAAAGCACAAAGCCTGATCGAGCGCGCGGTGGCGCTCGACCCGAACTACGCGCACGCCCATGCCTGGCGCGCTTGCATCCTCGGCCAGCAGTGGATCTACGGCTGGTGCGCAGACCGCGACGCGGTCTGGCAAGAGGTGCGAAGCGACCTAGAGCGGGCGCTTGCGCTCGACGACAACGATAGCGACGTGCACCGCATCCTTGCCGCCCTGCACATCACGCAGAATCAGTTCGAGCAGGCAACCTACCACCAGCAGCGCGCGCTCAGCCTCAATCCGAACGATGACCTGATCGTGGTGCAGAACGGCGAGATCCTTACCTGGCTCGGCCAGCCGGACGAGGGCATCGATTGGATCCGTAAGGCGATGCGTCTCAATCCCTACCATCCGGCGCGCTTCTGGAGCCATCTCGCGCGGGCGCTCTTTGTCGCGCGGCGCTATGGCGAGGCTGCCGAATCCATTCATCGCATCGCCGCCCCCGATGCGCTGCAGCTCGCGCTGCTCGCCGGCTGCCTCGCACAACTCGGGCAGGATGCGGTCGCACGCGCGCGCACCGCGGAAGTGCTACAGCGCAAAGCTGATTTCAGCGTCGAGCGCGACTGCGTGCCGACGTTGCATTACAAGCGCGAGGGCGACCTCGCGCACCATCGCGACAGCTTATTGAAGGCTGGATTGCCGGCCTAGGAGGACAGTTAGGCTCGAGCGAGCAGCCGCTTAGCCGCGTAGATCGGCAGCGCGCCGTCTACCTTCGCGCGCTCGGCGTGAAGACGGCATTGATCGCTTTCGCGTGCGTCGGATCGACGACACTCTTCATGCCGTAGCCCAGACGCTTCGCGATGCGCGCGCCGGCCACGGCGCCCTTCACGTCGTTGAACGTATACGGGCAGTCGATCGCTTCCACTCCGGCCGCGCGGCATTCGACGAGAAAGCGCGAGCGCACATAGCCAAGCTCCAGGCAATCGCGGCTTCGCTGGGTGCCGAGATCGGCCACCATGTCCTCGCTCGCGAGGAGGAGCGCGCTTACGCTTTTGCTCGCACGCGCAATTTCCATTGCGCGCACCAGAGCGGCTGCCGATTCGATGTTGGGCACGAGCTCGACGCCCGGCGGCGCAGCGGCTTGCAAGCGCTGGACCTGCTCGGGGGTCTCGACCTTCGACATCATCAGGACGTCAGGGCGCGCGATGCCCGCGAGATCCTCTTCGCCGCCTTCTCCGAGCGGATTGATGCGCACGGCGGCCGCCGACCCCGCTTTGCGCCAGCGCGCAAAGGAGGAAGCGGAAAGGCTACGGGCCGGCGGGCGGAGCGCCGGTGGCGTGAAGTCTTCCAGCTCGAGCACGACGACATCGGCGCCCGAGCTCGCCGCGGCGGCATGGGCCGCCTCGTCGGCGCCCGCCACTAAGAGCCAGGTGCGCCGCCTCACAGCTGATGCTGCGGATTCAGGCGCTCCATCTTGCTCTCGAGCTTGTTCAGGGCACTGATGTAAGCCTTGGCCGAGGCGACGACGATGTCGGTATCGGCGCCGACGCCGTTGACGATGCGGCCGCCGCGCGAGAGCCGCACGGTGACTTCGCCCTGCGACTCGGTGCCGGTGGTCACCGCGTTGACCGAGAAGAGCAGCAACTCGGCGCCGCTCTTGGCGATGGTCTCGATCGCCTTGAAGGTCGCGTCGACCGGGCCGTCGCCTTGCGACTCGGCGCGCGTCTCGTCGCCATTGCTCTTCAGCACCACAGCCGCATGCGGCCGCTCGCCGGTGCCGCTCCCCTGATTCAGGGTGACGAGGTGCCAGTGCTCTTCGGTCGTGCGCCCGGCTTCCTGGGTGACGAGCGCCTGCAGATCTTCGTCGTAGATTTCCGCCTTCTTGTCGGCGAGATCCTTGAAGCGCTGGAAGGCCTTGTTGACCGCGTCCTCGCTCTCGAGCTCGATGCCGAGCTCTTTTAAGCGCTGCTTAAAGGCATTGCGGCCCGATAATTTGCCGAGGACGATCTTGTTGGTGCTCCAGCCGACATCCTCGGCGCGCATGATCTCGTAGGTCTGGCGCGCTTTCAGCACGCCGTCCTGGTGGATGCCCGAGGCGTGCGCGAAGGCGTTCGCGCCCACCACCGCCTTGTTCGGCTGCACGACGAAGCCCGTGATCTGCGAGACGAGGCGCGAGGTCGGCACGATCTGCGTCGCGTCGATGCCAAGCTCGAGGTCGAAAAAGTCGCGGCGCGTCTTTACCGCCATCACCACCTCCTCGAGCGAGGTGTTGCCGGCGCGCTCGCCAAGGCCGTTGATGGTGCACTCGATCTGGCGCGCGCCGCCGAGCTGGACGGCGGCGAGTGAATTCGCGACCGCCATGCCCAAGTCGTTGTGGCAGTGGACCGACCAGACTGCCTTGTCGGAATTGGGAATGCGTTCGCGAAGCCGGCGAATGAATTCGCCGAACTGCTGCGGCACCGCGTAGCCGACCGTGTCCGGGATGTTGATGGTGCGCGCGCCCTCTTTGATCACCGTTTCCAGTACGCGGCAGAGAAAGTCGACCTCCGAGCGGCTGCCGTCCTCGGGCGAGAACTCGACGTCCGGGCAGTGCTGGCGCGCGAAGCGCACCGAGAGGCGCGCCTGCTCGAGTACCTGCTCAGGCGTCATGCGCAGCTTTTTCTCCATGTGCAGCGCGCTCGTGGCGATGAACACGTGGATGCGCGGCGCCTTCGCCGGCTGCAGCGCGTCGATGCCGCGCTGGATGTCGCGGTCGTTCGCCCGACAGAGGCCGCACACCACCGAGTCCTTGACGGTGCCCGCAATAGCGCGCACCGCCTCGAAGTCGCCGTTCGAAGAGGCAGGGAAGCCCGCCTCGATCACGTCGACGCGCATGCGCTCCAGCGCCCGCGCGATGCGCAGCTTCTCTTCCCGCGTCATCGAGGCGCCGGGGCTTTGCTCCCCGTCGCGCATGGTGGTGTCGAATATGATGAGACGATCGTTGCTCATGGCATGAGTCCTCGGCCCGGTTTGGGCCCGATAACAGCTCGGATTGTGGGCAGGAGTATTTAGCGCGCGGGGCGCAGCAGCAGGCCGCCCAGCGCGAGGAGCGCGGGCGAGAGGAGAGCGCGAATCACCGGCTGCATGCGCGGCACTATAGCGGAATAAATGGGGGCAGAGCAACATTTGAGCATGGAAAGGAAAGCGCTCGAGCGGCTCGAGCCCGGATTGCCGGCCGCCTGGTACTACGAACCGGCGCATTACGCGCGCGAGCTCGAAGCGTTCTGGTACCGGAAGTGGATCGCCGTCGCACGCGCTGAAGAGATGGCGTCGCCGGGCGACTGGCGGGTCGTCCGCGTCGGCACCCAATCGCTCGTATTGCTGCGCGCCGAAGACGGCGCGCTACGCGCGTTCCATAACACCTGCCGGCATCGCGGCTCGGTGCTGTGCACGGAAGCCGCGGGCAACTTCGCACGACGCCGCATCGTCTGTCCCTATCACGCCTGGACCTACGACCTGGCGGGCGCGCTCGTCGCGACGCCGCGGCGCATGGAGACCGCCGACTTCGACATGCGCTCGCTCTCGCTGCATCGCGTGGCGGCGGATACGTGGGGCGGGTTCGTGTTCATCAATCTCGATGCGAACGCCGCGCCGCTCGCGGAGGCGCTGGGCGAGCTGCCCGCGCGTTTCGCGCGGTACGGCTTCGAGCGGCTACGGATCGGCAAGCGCGTCGTCGCCGAAGTACGCGCCAATTGGAAATTGGTCGCGGAAAACTTCTCCGAATGCTTCCATTGCCCGCCGGTGCATCCGGAGCTTTGCCGCGTGGTTAGCGCCTATCGCGAGGCAGGCGCGTGGGGACTTCGCGGCGCCGAGACGGTGGCGGAGTACGCGCCTGGCGCGCGGACGCTGACGCTCGATGGCACGGCGAGACTGCCGGCGATCGCGACGCTGAGCGATGAAGAGCGCCGCACGCTCTATGTGCCGGCGATGCTACCGCCGGCCCTCTTTCTGAACGCGCATCCGGACTACGTGAACGCGCACATGATGGTGCCGAGCGGCCCGGAAAGCGTGCGCATCGTGTACGACTGGCTCTTCGAGCCGGAGCGACTGCCGCTCGCCGAGGACGATCTCGCGCATTACGTGGCGCTCTGGGACGTGACCAACCGGCAGGATGCACGCAATTGCGAATGGCAGCAGGAAGGGATTCATTCGCGGGCGTTCGAGCACGGCTATTACGTACCGCAGGAATTCGATTGCCACCGCTTCGCGCAGTGGGTGCGCGGTGGACTGGCGAAATGAGGAGGCACGATGGCGGCTGAATCCGTGCGCGTGGGCGACAAGCGTTTTCGCGAGCGCTACGGGCGCTATTACGACGATTTCGAGCTCGGCGCCACTTACGAGCATCGCCCCGGACGGACGATCAGCGAGGCCGACAACACCTGGTTCACTCTGCTCACCATGAATACGCACCCGATCCACTTCGACGCCGAGTACGCGCGGCATACGGAGTTCGGCCGGCCGCTCGTGGCGAGCACGCTTACGCTCTCGATCCTGGTCGGCATGAGCGTCTCCGATGTGAGCCAGAAGGCGATCGCGAATCTCGGCTGGGACAAGGTGCGCCTGCCGAAGCCCGTATTCGTCGGCGATACGCTCTACGCACAGTCCACCGTGATCGACAAGCGCGAGTCGAAGTCGCGGCCGAGCGAGGGGATCGTCACGGTCCGCACTGTCGGCACGAACCAGCGCAGCGAAGTGGTCTGCGAGTTCGAGCGAACGATCCTCGTCATGCGCCGCGGCAGCGACCTCGAGGCACGCGCGGGCTATTGAGCATGGCCGTGCATCGCGAACTGGAGGAAGCGCGGCAGATGCTAGAGGCGATCGACCGCTGGCTCGAGCGCGACGTGGCGCCGCAGGTCATGAAGCTCGAGCATGAGGATGTCTGGCCCGCGCAGATGGTCGAGCAGATGACGACGCTCGGGCTCTTCGGGGCGACGATCGATCCGCAATACGGCGGCCTCGGCCTCCCGGCCGAGCTTTATGCCCGCATCGTCAGCCGCATCTCGGAAGTCTGGATGTCGCTTACCGGGATCTTCAATTCGCATCTCATGATGGCGCTCCTCGTCGAGAAGTACGGCGCCGAGCCCCTGCGCCGGAAATACCTCCCGAAGTTCGCGAGTGGCGAGCTGCGCGGCGGCCTCGCATTGACCGAGCCGAACGCCGGCACCGATCTGCAGGCGATCCGCATGCGGGCGCGCAAGGAGGCCGAGCACTACGTGCTGAACGGAACGAAAACCTGGATCTCGAACGGCATCCACGGATCGTGCTTCGCAGTGCTCGCCAAGACCGATCCGCAGGCCGAGCCCCGTCACCGCGGCATGACGATGTTCCTCTGCGACAAGGGCGCGGGATTCTCGGCAAGCCGCAAGCTCGAGAAGCTGGGCTACAAAGGAATCGACTCGGCGGAGCTCGTGTTCCAGGACTACCGGGTGCCGGCCGAGAACGTGATTGGCGAGGAGGGTCGCGGCCTGCAGCTCGCGCTCGGCGGACTCGAGCTCGGGCGCATCAACGTCGCCGCGCGCGGCGTCGGCATCGCCAAGGCGGCGCTCGACGAGGCGCTCAGGTATTCGCAGCAGCGCGAGACTTTCGGCAAGCCGATCTGCGAGCATCAGGCGATCCAGCTCAAGCTTGCCGAGATGGCGACGCGCGCGGAAGCATCGCGCCTACTCGTGCAGCAGGCGGCGCAAATCTACGACCGTGGCGAACGCTGCGACCTGGAAGCGGGCATGGCGAAATACTTCGCGAGCGAAGCCGCCTTCGAGAACGCGCACGAGGCCGTGCGCATTCACGGCGGCTATGGCTACTCCAAGGAGTTCGTGGTCGAGCGCCTGTATCGCGACGCGCCGCTTCTATGCATCGGCGAAGGCACGAACGAGTTGCAGCGCATCATCATCGCCCGCCAGCTCGTGGCGCGAAATCGGGGGTGATCAGGAGGCCTTGATCACGCCGCAGGCGACGCGGGCGCCCGAGTTTCCCGTCGGCTGCGTCCGGTAATCGTCCGGGTCGGCATGAATGATGACGCCGCGGCCGACGATGCTCGTCGGGCCGGGGCGGAGCGTGACCCCCTCGAGGTCGGCTTCGAGCCGCGCGCGCCCGCTCTTGTCCGCCTTGAGCGCGGGCAGGTCGCC
>JBHELS010000196.1:0-4337 GCA_046263015.1 Burkholderiales bacterium
GCGACGCTCGCGACCGCCGTAACGGCGCTCACGAGCTCGGGCGCCTCGATGGCGATACTGAGCGCGAGCAATCCGCCCAAGTCGTGGCCGACCAGATGGCACTTGCCCTTGCCTTCGATCGCCTTGCGCGCGTGTTGCGTCATCGCATCGACCGTCTGGCCGCTAAGCTCGAGCGCCGTCCTCTGCGGAAAGCGCTCAAGGACGCTGCCCCAGATGTGCGGCCCGCTCACGTACGGTGTGATCCCGGGGATGCCGCCGTGGATGAAGACCATCATGAGAGCGATTCCACCCAGCGGCGCATTAATGCGTTGAAGCGCTCCGGATGCTCGCGGAACGGGAAATGGCCGGACTGGTTGATGACGTGGAAGAGCGCCCGACGCTCGTGTTTTGCGAACATCTGGTAGAGCTCGACGCCCCGGTCGATCACCGCGGTCCGGTCATCGAAACCCCAGACGACCTGAACCGGGCGCTGCAGGCGCCCTTCGTTGATCCATTGCAGCGTCTCGCGCTTTTCTCGCGCGAGCTTGGGCAGGAAAAGCTTGGTGCCGAGCTTCTCGGCGCCCATCTTGCGCACGCTCTCCTGGTACTTGGGCAGCGAGAGGGTGTGCATCACCGCCTCGACCCATTCCTCGGTCACGACCTTCGGGTTGAAGCTGTAGTTCTCGTAGACCCAGCGTACGCATTCGCGCGTGCCGGCCGCATACGGCGGCTTCGCCAGCACCACTTCGTTCGTGCCGACGCCCGGGCTCAGCGTGCCGCTATTGACGACCGTGAGCGACTTCACGAGGTCGTGGTTATCGAGCGCTACGCGCGTCGCCGCGTAGCCGCCGCGCGAGTGGCCGACGAGGTGCACGGGCGGCAGCTTCAGCGCGCGGATGAAGGCCGCGGCGTGGCGCACCACCGCCGCCATGGTGTAGTCGTCGTTCTTCGGGTTGTCGGTCTCGCCCTGCCCGACCTTGTCGAACGTGATGGCGCGCAAGCGCTCGGAGAGCGGCGCGATCTGGTTATTCCAGGTGTACGCGCTCGACGCCGAATCGCCGGTGCCGAAATTGCCGCCGTAGATAAAAACGATCGGCTCGCCCGATCCCGCGTCGAAATAGCGGGTGCGAATGCCCTCGACGTCGAGCCACCGCCCTTCAGGCAGCGTCGCCATCTACGCCTCAGTCGTCCCCGCGAAGGCGGGGAGCCAGTTTAGAGAATTAGAAATCGGCAGAAGGGTATGCAACTCGCGATTCATCTCAAATGGGCCCCCGCCTGCGCGGGACGACGGTGCAGCGTCCCCTTATTTTGCGGTCACTGCCTCGTCGGCCGGCACGCCGAGTGTTCGCCAGTCGGTGCTCTTGGGCACGATGCCCTCGAAGGAAGCGAGCTTAGCCTGCGGCACCTTGCTCGACGTGCCGATGGCCGGACCGCCCTCTTTGAATTTCCTTGCGGCGGCGATCATCATGCGGCGGAACTGTACTACCGCCATGTCGCTCGAGCCGGGATGGTCTTTGCTGCGGTCGGCGATCGCGCCCATTGATTCCCACATTGCCATGTCCTGCGTCGGGATGCCTCGGATGCCGGTGAAATCACCGTTCTTCATGGCGGCCCGGTCCTGCTGGTACAGGTTGTGCAGCGTGCGCTTCTTCGTGTAATCGGGATTGAGGTCTTCGCCAATCGTGGCGGCGCAGAAGCGGCGCCACGCTTCCTGCGTGATGCCCTTCTTCGGATCCGGATGCCACGCGATCCAGTAGAACATCGTGGTGACGTTGTCCATCGGCACCAGCATCTGCGCGAGGTTGTATTGATTGTTGGGCGGAATCAGCACGGTGAACGGCGCGAGGAAAAGCGTCGTGCGCACGTATTGGTCCGTTTCGGGGTTCTTGATCGGCTTGCGGAGCGCGGCGTAGCGAAAGCCGTAGGGCGTCGGCTCGAACTGCATTCGCGGCGCCTTGTCGTTCGATGGCCGATACCAGGCCTCGTCGGTCGCCGTCGAGCCGTAAACGTTCTCGGCGGCCGGCATGTTGGTTGAGTGCAGGCTCGAGCTGTGCGCGGAATCGATCGAACCTTCGAGCACCTGCGCCCAGTTGCACGCCGCGTGCATCTTCACGATCGCGTACTTGATGCCGGCCTGCGGCGCCCATGCGGGAGGCTCAAACTCGCGCATCTCGTCCTTCGGCCCGAGCCAGGCCCAGACGAAGCCGCCCGCCTCGTGCACGGGATAGGACTTCTGCTTGAGCGACTTCATCAACGCCGAGCCGTCCGGCTCGGCCGACATCTCGAGGATGTTGCCCTCGACGTCGAATTTCCAGCCGTGGTAGAGGCAGCGCAGGCCGCACTCCTCGTTGCGCCCGAAGACGAGCGAGGCGCCGCGGTGCGGACAGTGCTCGGCGAGAACGCCGAGCTTGCCTTTGCTGTCGCGGAAGACGACGAGATCCTCGCCCACGAGCCGTGACTTGACCGGCGAGCCGTCCGCCTCGGCGACCTCCTCGGACAGGCACACGGGCAGCCAATGCCGGCGCATGATGCCGCCCATCGGCGCATCGCCTTCCACGAGGCAAAGGAGCTCGTTCTGTTCGCGCGTCAGCATGGCTTCACCTCGGCTTACCTGAGCAGGCCAAAGATATACTTAGGTACCTAAGTATTTTCGATGATACCGCCGCGCCCCCTGTGAAGACAATCCGCCTCGGCGTCGCCGGGCTCGGCCGCGCGTTCACGCTGATGGCGCCGACGCTCGCGGCCGACAGCCGGGTCGAGCTGGTGGCCGCCGCGGATCCCCGACCCGAGGCGCGAGCGCAGTTCGAGCGCGATTTCGGCGGCCGCGCGTACCGCACCGTAGAAGAGCTCTGCGGCGACGGCACGTCGCAGGTCATCTATGTCGCAACGCCGCACCAGTTCCATGCCACGCACGCGCGGCTCACCTTCGCGGGCGGCAAGCACGCGCTCATCGAGAAACCGATGGCGCTAACCCTGGAGGAATGCCATTTGATGATCGAGGCGGCGCGCGCCGCCGGCCGCTATCTCGTGGTCGGCCACAGCCACAGCTTCGACGCGCCGATCCGCCGCACGCGCGAGCTCATTGCGAGCGGCGCCTACGGGCGCCTGCGGATGATCACCGCGATGAACTTCACCGATTTCCTCTATCGACCGCGGCGGCCCGAGGAGCTCGATACCTCGCGAGGCGGCGGCGCGGTCTACAACCAGGCGGCACACCACGTCGATATCGTGCGGCTCCTTGCCGGCGGGCGGGCGAAAAGCGTGCGCGCCGCGACCGGCAACTGGGACCCGGCGCGGCCGACCGAAGGCGCCTATAGCGCGCTCATCACCTTCGATGGCGGCGCCTTTGCCACGATCACGTACAGCGGCTACGCGCATTTCGACTCCGACGAGTTCACCGGCTGGATCGGCGAAGGCGGCCAGAAAAAGGACTCGGCGAGCTACGGCGCCGCCCGAAGCGCCTTATTGAGCAATGAGGTCGGCGACGAAATCGAGCTCAAGAACGCACGCAATTACGGCGGCGCCAAGCAACCGAAGGCGCCGGGCCGCCTCCTCCATCCGCATTTCGGCGTGCTGATTGCGTCGTGCGAGCGCGCCGACCTGCGGCCGCTACCCGAGGGCGTCTGGATCTATGCCGAGCGCGAACGGCGCCTCGAGGCGCTGCCGGCGCCGGAGATTCAGCGCGCGGAAGTGATCGATGAGCTTTATGCGGCGGTGATCGACGGGCGGCCGCCGCTCCATGACGGCGAATGGGCGCTCGCGAACACCGAGGTATGCCTCGCGATACTGCAATCGGCGAAAGAACAGCGCGAAATAGCGCTGCAAAACCAGACCGCGTTGCGCACCTGACGAAGGAGGCGTGGCGCCTTTTCGTGCGCGCGCTGCAGGCGCGGCTCGCGGCGCACGGGGTCACCTTCGGCCACTGGACCTTCCTGCGCATCCTCTGGGAGCGCGATGGCCTGACGCAGCGCGAGCTCTCCGCGGATGCGGGCGTGTCCGAGCCGACCACTGTCGCCGCGCTGCGCGCGATGGAGAAAGCAGGCTACGTGGCGCGCAGCCAGGCGGCGCGAAACCGAAAGAACATCTACGTGCACCTGACGTCCAAAGGACGCGCGCTGAAGGCGAAGCTCGTGCCGCTCGCGGTCGAGGTGAACGAGATCGGCCTCGCCGGGGTGAGCGCCGCCGACCGCGCGGCGACGCAGCGCACACTCGTCGCCATCATCGAAAATCTGCGCGAGGACGCGAGCCGGCCGCCGCCTCGTCGAACCCCTGTCAGGCAATAAGAAGATCGTGGCGCGGCGCGTGAGTATACTCAGCCGGTGAAGCTCAACCTCACATTCGCCTGCTGGGAGTACGAC
>JBHELS010000197.1:0-9572 GCA_046263015.1 Burkholderiales bacterium
GCGCGGCGCTGCTCGCAAAAGCGGATCTCCTCACCGGCATGGTGGGCGAATTCCCCGAGCTGCAAGGAACCATGGGGGCGTATTACGCTCGCCACGATAACGAGCGGCCGGAAGTCGCGGACGCCATCGGCGAGCAATACCTGCCGCGTGTTTCCGGCGATCGCCTGCCCGAGCAAATGGTGTCGGCGGCGCTCGCTCTCGCGGACAAGCTGGAAGCGCTGGCCGGCTTCTTCAGCATCGGTCAGACGCCGACCGGCGACCGTGACCCCTTCGGCCTGCGCCGCGCGGCGCTCGGGGTGGTCCGCATCCTGGTCGAGCGCGAGCTCGCGCTATCGCTCGACGAGCTCCTCGCCGCGGCGTTCACCGGCTTCGCGACAGCCAAGGCGAGCGCGCGTCAAGAGCTGCAAGCGTTCATCTTCGAGCGCGCGCGCGGCTATTTCCGGGAATCGGGCTATACGGCGAACGAAATCGAGTCGGTGCTCGCGCTCGCGCCCGCCCGGCTGGACCTCGTGCCGCGCCAGCTTGCGGCGGTCCGCGCCTTCGCAGCCCTGCCCGAAGCGCAGAGCCTCGCCGCGGCGAATAAGCGCATCGGCAACATTCTCAAGCAGGTGGAGGCGGTGCCGCCGGGATTCGACGTCGCACTCATGCGTCTGCCGGAGGAGCAGGCGCTTGCTGCGACGTTCCGCTCGCTCGAACCGCGCGTCGATCAGGCATTCGGGGCCCTCGATTACACCGGCGCATTGAAGGCGCTCGCGACCCTGAAAGCGCCGGTCGATGCGTTTTTCGACAAGGTCATGGTGATGGACAAGGACCCAGGCGTGCGTGCGAACCGCGTCGGCTTTCTCGGTAAGCTGCACGGCACGATGAACCGCATCGCGGATCTCTCGAAGCTCGCGACATGAAGGTCGTTATCCTGGATCGCGACGGCACCATCAACCACGATAGCGACCACCACATCAAGTCGCTCGAGGAATGGCGGCCGATCAAGGGCAGCCTGGAAGCGATCGCGCGCTTGACGCAAGCGGGCTACCGCATCGTCGTCGCCACCAATCAGTCCGGAATCGCGCGCGGTCTTTTCAGTACGCGGGCGCTCTTCGACATCCACGACGCGCTGCAGCGCGCGGCGGCGCAGGCGGGCGGGCGCATCGACGCCTTCTTCTTCTGTCCGCACGCCGCCGACGCCGCCTGCCAGTGCCGCAAGCCGCAGCCCGGCATGCTTCTCGATGTCGCGCGGCGTTTCAACGTCGCGCTCGAGGACACTTACATGGTGGGCGATGCGCTGCGCGACGTGCAGGCGGCCGCGGCCGCCGGCGCACGACCGGTGCTCGTCCTCACCGGCAAGGGGCAAAAGACACATGCCGAGGACAATCTACCCGCCGGTACGCAGGTATTCCCGGACCTCGCGGCGTTTGCCGAACACCTCGCGCCATGACGTGGGTCCGCTCGGGCCTCTTCGCGCTCGTGCAGATCATCATCACGCCGCCCTACGCGGTCCTTGCGCTCGCCACCTTTCCGCTGCCGCGGCTTGCGCGCTATCGCGTGATTTCGGCCTGGTCGCGCGTCATGATCTCACTCGCGCGCACGATCCTCGGCATCGACTGGCGCGTCGAAGGCGGCGAGCACCTGCCCAAGCGCCCGGCCGTGATTCTTGCGAAGCACCAATCGGCCTGGGAGACGATGGCTTTCCAGGTGATCTTCCCGCCGCAGGTGCATGTGCTAAAGCGCGAGCTCCTTTGGATTCCATTTTTCGGCTGGGGTCTCGCGCTCATGAGCCCGATCGCCATCGACCGCTCGCGCGGCGTCGCGGCGCTCCGCGCCATCGCCAGGCGCGGCCGCGAGCGCCTGGCGCAAGGCTTCTGGGTCGTGGTGTTCCCCGAGGGCACGCGGGTACGCCCGGGCGAGCGCCGGCCCTACCAGCTGGGCGGTGCATGGCTCGCGAAGGCGGCAGGAGCGCCGATCGTGCCGGTCGCGCACAACGCGGGGCTTTTCTGGCCGCGCAACGCCTTTCTCAAGCGTCCGGGAACGGTCACCGTGCGCATCGGGCCGCCGCTCGAGGCCGCCGATCGTGACCCGAAGACGCTCAACCGGCTGGTAGAGGAATGGATCGAGGAACAACAGAAGGCGCTCTGCTGATCGAGCTCGGCGGCCGCGTGGTCGAATACCGCTTCGCGCGCCGGCGCCGGCGAACGCTCGCCATCACCGTCGACTCGGGAGGCTTGCGCGTTTCAGCGCCATTGCGCGCGCCCTGGCGCGAGATCGAATCTTTCCTCCGCGACAAGGAGCGCTGGATACTCAAGAAGCTCGACGCGTGGTCGCGCGTGCCGCACCCTCCGGTGCTGCACGGCGTGAGCGGCGAGACGCTGCCGCTCTTCGGCGCACCGGCGGTGCTCGAGGTGCACGCGGGCCGCCGCCGCATCGAGCACGCGGAGGGCCGCCTGGTCGTGCAGACACCGGCGCGCTCGCGGCCGATCGAGCTGCTGGTGCGCTGGCTGAAGGAACGCGCCCTCGAAGCGCTGGCGCCGCGTAGCGCCCACTATGCGGGACTCCTCGCGCTGCCGGCGCCGCGCGTTGCGCTATCGAATGCGCGCACGCAGTGGGGCGTGTGCACCGAGGGCGGCGTCATCCGGCTTTCGTGGCGCCTCGTCCATGTCGAGCCGCGCCTCGCCGACTATGTGGTGGCGCACGAGGTCGCGCATCTCGTCGAGATGAATCACTCGCGGCGCTTCTGGGCGCTTCTCGCTCGGCTCTATCCCGGCTGGCGCGACGCTCGCGAGCGCCTCGAGCTCGCCGCGGCCACCCTTCCCGTCCTGAAAGGCACCCGATGAGAATCCTGCACACCATGCTGCGCGTCGGAAACATGGAGCGCTCGGTCAAGTTCTACACCGATGTCCTCGGCATGAAGCTCCTGCGCACGACGGACCGGCCGGAGCAGAAATATTCGCTCGCCTTCGTCGGCTACGAGGACGAGAAGCGCTCGGCGGTGCTCGAGCTGACCTACAACTACGGCGTCGAGCGCTACGAGCTCGGCAGCGCCTTCGGCCACGTCGCGATCGGCATGCCCGACGTCGCGGGCACCTGCGATCGCGTGCGAAAGGCCGGCGGCAAGGTGACGCGCGAGCCGGGGCCGGTAAAGGGGGGCAGCTCGGTCATCGCCTTCGTCGAAGACCCGGACGGCTACAAGATCGAGTTCATCGAGACGCGATGAGCGCGCTGATGCGCGCATAGTCCGCCGGCGCCAGGTCCTCCGGCCGCAGCCGCGCGTCGATGCCGAGGCGCTCGTAATCCCCGGGCGCGAGCGGCAGCGCGTTTCGCAGCTGCTTGCGCCGCGCCGAGAACGCTTGCCGCAGGAGCTGCTCATCGATCGCGAGCATGCGCGCGAGCGGCACCATTCGCACCAGCGCCGATTCGACCTTCGGCGGGGGTCGAAAAGCACCCCGCGAAACCGTGAATAGCTTCTCCATGGCGAAGCGCGCCTGGAGCGCCACCGAGAGCCGTCCGTACGCGGCGGTCGCGGGCGCCGCCACCATCCGATTGACCACTTCCAGCTGCAGCATGAAGTGCATATCGCGAACGCGGTCGGCGTAGCGCGCGAGGTGGAAGAGGAGCGGCGTCGAGATGTTGTACGGCAGATTGCCGACGACCCGCAGCCCCGGCGGGAAGCGAGCAAAGTCGAACTCGAGCGCGTCGCCCTCGTAAACCGTGAGCTGCGAGCGCTCGCGCAGCGTTGCCGCGAGGTCGCGGTCGAGCTCGATCGCGTGCAGCGCGCCCGTGCGCTCAAGCAGCGGGCCGGTCAGCGCTCCTTCGCCCGGGCCGGTTTCCACGAGGCACTCGCCCGGGCGTGGTGCCACGGCATCGACGATTCGCGCAAGCACGTGCGCGTCGTGCAGGAAGTGCTGCCCGAACCTCCGCCGCGCTACGTGCGGCTTCTTATCGGTCGGACGATGCGAGCTCGATCGCAAGCTCGAGCGCCTCGCGCAGGCTGCCGGCATCGGCGCGACCGGTGCCCGCGAGGTCGAGCGCCGTGCCGTGATCGACAGAGGTGCGGATGAACGGCAGCCCGAGTGTGATATTCACTCCGCGACCGAAGGACGCGTACTTGAGGACGGGCAATCCCTGGTCGTGGTACATGGCGAGCGCGGCATCCGCGTTCTTCAGGCGCTCGGGCACGAAGAGGGTGTCGGCCGGAATCGGGCCGCTCGCGTCGATGCCGGCGCCGCGCGCATCGGCGATCGCCGGCGCGATGGCGTCGATATCCTCGCGGCCGAGGTGCCCCGACTCGCCGCT
This sequence comes from Burkholderiales bacterium, assembly GCA_046263015.1. Lineage (GTDB taxonomy): Bacteria > Pseudomonadota > Gammaproteobacteria > Burkholderiales > SG8-39 > SCGC-AG-212-J23. The sequence goes on from JBHELS010000197.1 coordinate 4,285, forward strand.
GTGCGGGTTCAAGCCGGCGACGAGAATACGCGGCCGCGCGATGCGGAAACGGCGACGCAGGTCCGCGTCCAGCACGCGCAGCGTCCGGCCGAGCGACTCGGCGGTGATGGCGCGCGGCACTTCAGCAAGCGGCAGATGCGTGGTGGCGAGCGCCACACGCAGGCCGCCGCCGACGAGCATCATCACGACATGCTCGCTCTTTGAGCGCTCGGCCAAGTACTCGGTGTGACCGGTGAAGGGCATCCCGGCATCGTTGATCACGCTCTTCTGCACCGGCGCGGTCACCATCGCGGCGAACTCGCCCGAGAGGCAGCCGCCCAAGGCGCGATCGAGAACCGTGAGCACATAGCCGGCATTGGCCGCGTCGAGCCGGCCCGGCGTGACGGCGCGCGCAAGCGGCACATGCTCGACGCGCGGCGCGCCGCCGAGGAGCGAGCGATCGCCGATCACCACAAGCTCGGCGTCGAGCGCTTCCCGCGCCACACGCACACAGAGTTCAGGACCGACGCCGGCGGGCTCGCCGGAAGTGAGGGCGATGCGCGGCTTAGCGTTCCTCAAGCCGCAGCTCGACGTAGGTCTGGTCGCGCAGCTGCCGCAGCCATTCCTGGTATGCCTCGTCGCTCTTACGCTCGCGCAGCGTCTGGCGCGCCTGCAGGCGCTTTCTCTCCGGCGACATGTCGCTCGAGCGCCGCTCGAGCACCTGGATCAGGTGATAGCCGAAGGGCGTGCGCACGGGCTCGCTCACCTCCCCCACCTTCAGATCCTGATAAGCGTGCTCGAACTCGGGCACCGTGTCGCCGGGGTAGACCCAGTCGAGCTCGCCGCCTCGCGCCGCCGTGCCATCGTCGGAATGCACACGCGCAAGCTCGCCGAAGTCGGCGCCCCCCGAGACGATACGCTCGCGAAGATCGAGAAGCTTGCGACGCGCGTCGGATTCCGACACCGCCTCGTTCGTGCGCACGAGAATGTGCCGCAGGCGCGTCTGCGTGACCGGCGCCTCGCTCCCCGTGCCGCGGACATCGATCAGCTGGACGATGTGAAAGCCGGCCGGGCTCCTGAGCGGTTCGCTCACCTCACCCGGTCTCATGTGCACCAACGCCTCGGAGAAGATCTCCGGAAGCCGCTCGTGCGAGCGCCAGCCGATGACGCCGCCCTGCAGCGCATCGGGAGCGTCCGAATAGCTCGCCGCCACGCGCGCGAAGGGCGCGCCGCTTCTCGCTTCCGCGAGCGCCTGCTCCGCGCGATTGCGGGCCTCGCGGATGCGCTCCGGGCTCGCCGCCTCGGGCACGCGCACCAGGACATGGGCGATGTTGTATTCCCGGCCCTCCGCCGGCCGCGTCTTCAGCTGCTCGAGGAACAGGTCGACCTCGCTGTCGGTGACCTGAACGCGGTTCTCCACCTCCCGCTCGCGCAGGCGCGCCATGGTCATCTGCTGGCGTATGTCGTTCCTCCAGGCATCGAAAGCAACGCCGTCCGCCTCGAGGGCGCGCCGAAAATCGGCGAGCGTCATGTTGTTCGACTGGGCGATCCGCTCGACCGCGCGATCGAGCTGCAAGTCGTCGATGCGAACACCCGTGTCGCGCGCGAGCTGCAGCTGCGCCTTTTCCAGGATCAGGCGCTCGAGCATCTGGCGCTCGAGCACCGGTCGCTCGGGCGCCGGCGTGCCCTGGCGGCGAAGCTGCCGCTCGGCGACGCCGACGGCGTCGTTCAGCTCCGAATAGGTGACGACATCTTTGTTGACCACCGCGACGATGCGATCGACCAGCACGATGGCTCTCGCCGGCAATGTAACGAGCGCGGCGCAGGCACCAAGGAGAAGAAGTAGCTTTTGCATCTAGAACACCTGTTCGAACGGCAAGCGCGGCCGGGCGCTCGGCGGGGCGAGCGCGGGGTCGGTGCGGTTGATCACGGAATACCCGGGTACGTCCCTTCTCAATAGCTGCACCGCCTCGGCGGTGCCGATCTGCCCGACGCCGGTGAATTCGAGCTGGAAGATGAGCGCCGTCGAGGCGATGCTCGCCGCGGCCTGGATGCGCTGCACGACGAACCGAAACACCCAGCAACCGGCGTTGTATTCAGCCCCGGCGAGACCTTCCAGCAGCCGCCGGTCGAGCAGGGAGTAATTGTAGCGTCCGACCGCGTACCAGCCGGTCGCCACCGGCCATTGGCCGGAGAGATCGATCTGGCGCAGCAGATCCCGCTGGTAGCGGTAGCTCGCATTGAAGACCTTGGCGACTTCGGGCGCATAGCGAAGCGACACCCCGTAGCGCTCGGTGCGATGGTCCGTGAAGTTGTACTGGGTCGTAGCATCGAAGGTGAAAGCGCGCGCGCGCCCGCCGACCGAGGCGAGAAGGTCCGATTCATGCGCCGTGCGCAATGTCGCGCCGGGAGTGAGCGCCACGCGCTCGTCGCGAAAATAGTAGCGCTGGCCGAGCGTCGCCCGCAGCATCTCCTGCCCGTCGCTTTGCAGAAAGCGCGTGGTCAGCGCCGCCGTCAGCTGGTTCGCGTCGCCGAAGCGATCGCCACCGACGAAGCGGTTTTCGGTGAAGAGCTGCGGATAGTTGAAGTCGGCGAGCGTCGTGTCGAAAAGCGGAATGTCGTCCTGGTTGTGGTACGCGGCGAAGACGTAAAAGAGCCTCGGCTCGAGCGTCTGCGTCAGCCCCTTTCCGAACCACTGGGCGTTGCGATCGAAAACGAGGCCGGTGTCGAGGCTGAACCACGGCACGCCGTAGGAGGGCCGCTGCGGCTCGGGATCGGCCTCGCGGTCGAGCTGATAAGTGGCATAGCGTAGGCCTGCCTTCGGGGTGACATACCAGCCCGGGGCGATATGCGGGGCGGCGATGACCGGTGAAACGCTCGCCCGCGAGCCCTCGATGAGCGTCGGGTGCGTGAAGCGCACGTACTCGCCCGGCAACGCCGTGTCGAAGGTGCCGCCAAGGTCGTTGTAGTTCGCGGCTGCGTTGAGCTGCGGGACGCGGTGATACGGCGGCACAATCGGCGCGAGCGGATCCTGCAGTGTCTGGAAGCGCTGCACGCGCGCCTGCGCGCTGTAGTTGCCGACGCCGTACGCACCGGTCTTCGTGACAAACGCATCCTGCGGCAGGTTGCCCACCGACACCTGTTTCACCTGGCTCGCGAGGTCGACGAAATAGCGATCGTCGGAAACCTTGTTGTAGTCGACCTGGGCCGTGACACCCGAGCGGAAGTTCTGCGTGTGCTGCCACGAGAGTCCGGTGCGCGTGCTCCCGAACACCGGGTCGTTCGGCAAATACTCGTAGCGCAATTCGCCCGCATACGGCCGCTCGAGATAGCGCAGATGGTTCTTCAGCTGAAAGCCGCGCCGCGCCATGAACACCGGCGTGAAGGTCGCGTCGCGCTCGGGGGCGATGTTCCAGTAGTACGGAATGCCGAATTCCAGGCCGCGAGTGCTGGTCTGCGAGTAGTACGGCGTGAGAAGGCCGCTTCGGCGCCGGTTCTCGAGCGGAAAGCCGGCATAGGGAAAGGCGAGGATCGTATGGTCGAAAAAGCGAAGCCGCGGATGAGTCGCTTTGCCCTCGTAGGCGTCGTAGTCGAGGTCGAGTTGGGTCGCCTCGAGAAACCAATCGTCCTGCCCCGGCTGGCAGGTGGTGAAGCGCGCGTTGATCAGCCGATACTGGTTCTTGCCGAGGAATTCGAGCCGCTCGGCGGCGCCGCGCGCCGGCTGGTCGCGCTGCAGAAGAAACCCGGGGCTTTCGATGACGCCCGTGTCTTCCAGCGTGTTGTACTGAATGCTCGGGCCGAAGAAGCGGTCGACACCGCTTTGCAGTCGCACGCCGCCGCGGCCCTCGAGCTCGCCGAACTCGCGGTTGTAGCGCAGGAACTCGCCGAACACCGTGACGTCGCCGCGCTGGATTTCCGCCGAGCCGCGCGCGCTCACTTCGAGATCGCTCACGCCCTCGATCTTCTGCGCATCGACGGTAGTGGGATCCGACTGCGCCGCCGCACTCCCCGCGGCGGCAAGCGCGACGGCGAGCGTCGCGAGGCGAGACGGCATCGGCGGCCGGCTGTTTCTTAGTCGGAGGTTAGAATTTTTGAATGATACACGCCGACGATCGCCGCACTCGGCTCGAGCGCTGGCTCGGCGCCGAGCTCGGCGGCGAGCGCTTCAGCCTTGCGCCGGCTTCCGAAGACGCGAGCTTTCGCCGTTACTTCCGCGCCACGCTCGAGGATGGCCGCACGTTCGTCATCATGGACGCGCCGCCCGACAAGGAAGATTGCCGGCCCTTTGTTCACGTCGCCGAGCTCCTCGAGCGCGCCGGCGTGCATGCGCCGAAGGTGCACGCCGCGGACCTCGGCGCCGGCTTTCTTCTCCTCTCGGACCTGGGAACGCGCACCTATCTCGCCGAGCTGAAGGGCGAGAATGCCGACCCCCTGATGCGCGACGCGACCGACGCGCTGCTTCGCTGGCAGCTCGCGACGCGCCCCAACGAGCTGCCGGCCTACGACGAAGCGCTACTGCGGCGCGAGATGAGCCTCTTCCCGGATTGGTACGTGGCACGCCATCGGCAAATGACACTGAGCGCGGCCCAGGCGCAAACGCTGGACGCGATTTTTGCTACGCTCGTCGCGAGCGCGACGGCGCAGTCCAAGGTCTACGTGCATCGCGACTACATGCCGCGCAACCTGATGGTAAGCGAGCCCAATCCCGGCGTCCTCGACTTCCAGGACGCGGTGCTCGGCCCGATCACCTACGATATGGTTTCGCTCACGCGAGACGCCTTTATCAGCTGGGAGGACGAGCGCGTGCTCGACTGGAGCGCGCGCTATTGGGAGAAAGCGAAGCGCGCGCGCCTGCCGGTGGCGTCCGACTTCGCCGAGTTCTGGCGCGCCTTCGAGTGGATGGGCCTGCAGCGGCACCTGAAGGTGCTCGGCATCTTCGCCCGTATCAACTACCGCGACGGCAAGCCCAAGTACCTCGAGGATACGCCGCGCTTTCTCGCTTATGCGCGCGCGGTGGCGAAGCGCTATCGCGACCTCGCGCCGCTTGCGCGGCTCCTCGACGAGATCGCGCCATGAGGGCCATGCTGCTCGCGGCCGGCCGCGGCGAGCGAATGCGTCCCATCACCGATCGCCTGCCGAAGGCGCTGGTCGCCGCGGGCGGCAAGCCGCTCATCGCGTGGCATCTCGAACGCCTGGCGGCGGCGGGCTGCCGGGAAGTCGTGATCAACGTCTCGCACCTTGGCGAGCAGATCGTCGAGGCGATCGGCGACGGGCGCCGTTTCGCGCTGCAAGTGGCTTACTCGCGCGAG
>JBHELS010000198.1:0-5335 GCA_046263015.1 Burkholderiales bacterium
CTTCGGCTTCTGGCAGGGACTGCTGCGCGTGGTCGGCTCCTTCGGCGATTGCCCGCGCTGCCTCGCCGTCTGTCCCGTGGGCAACGACTATCACGCGCATCTCGCGGACGTACATAAACAGATCCCGGAGAAAACGCCGGAGAAAGTCGCGTTACAGAAGCGCTGGCAGAATTCGCGCAAGGCAGGCGAGCCGATCGCCGGCCTCTCGCAATGGAATGCGCGCTGGGTCGGGCCCGAGGGCTATAAGGGGATCGTGGCGCGGCAGCTGCAGGAGCTCAAGCGCAAACAGAAAGAACGCAGCCAGAAAGAAAGCAGTGGAGATCTACAGGAAGCCGCTCACAGCGAGCGAGATTAAGGCGAAGGCGCGCGAGCTTGGCGCCGATCTCGTCGGCATCGCCGACGGCGCGCGCATCGACACCTCACACATCACCGAGCTCGACGGCGGTCGCGTCATCGTCCTCGCCAAGCATTTGAGCGATGGCGTGGCGCGTATCCGGCGCTGGGACGATCGTCACAAGTACTACAACGACGAGCTCGCGCTGACGCACCTGGAAGAGACCTCACTTGAGCTCGTCTACTGGCTCGAGGACGCGGGCTATCCGGCGCTCATCGTGCCGCCGACGCATGTCGACCCGTCGCAATACCGCGACCAGCCGAGCGAGCACCTGACGCCGATGCTCTCGCTCGCGCACGCGGCGGTCGAGGCGGGCCTCGGCACCCTCGGCCTGAATCTCGAGTTGCTGACGCCGGAATATGGACCGCGCGTGGTCCTGACCGCGGTGCTCACCTCGGTCGCAGTGGACTGCGACCAGCCGATGACCCACGCGCTTTGCCTCGGCCCGAGCTGCGGCCGATGCTTGAAGACTTGCCCGCCCGACGCGGGACGCGAGTGGGACCGCGACTGGAAAGCGTGCGACACCCATCGCTCCCCACACGGCTTCGCGCAGCTCACCGAGCATCTCGAGCGCATCATCGAATCCGGAGACCCGGCGACCCGCAAGGCGTTGCTGCGCTCGGAGACGAGCTTCAACCTCTGGCAGAGCATCCTTCGCGGCTCGGGTGTCGTCACCGGCTGCCGACGCTGCGCGGACGTCTGCCCGGTCGGCGCCGACTACGAAGGCATGCTTGCCGACGCGCACGCCGATATCCCCGAGAACACGCCGGCCAAGGAGCAGCGCCTCGCCGCCATGGGCGGACCCTCGGACGCTTATGAGAAGCAGAAGCGCTTCATCGGCATCCTGAAAAAATGGTGACAGTCACCATTTATGCCGCTCGCGCTCCCTAAATCGCGCGCCCAGATCCTGCGCCTGCAGAGCGAGCGCAAGCGGGCGGCGCTCGAGCAGGCGATGCGCTCCGCGTTCTGGCGGCCTCGGCTCGCGAAGATCCGGCTCGAGCGCCTGGACGATCCCGAGGAGTGGCGCAAGATCCCGATCCTCGACAAGGACACGCTGCGCGCGATGACGGACCAGCAGTTCTATCGCGAGTTCTGCATCACCCCGAGCGATGGCATCCAGGAGTACTGGCGCTCGGGCGGCGTCACCGGCCAGCCGCTCTTCTATCCGCGGAGTTATCGGGACATGGAGTACGGGCTCGAAGCCTTTGCGCGGACCTTCGATTGCGCGGGCGCCGAGCGCGGCGAGCGCGCCCATGTCTCGTTTCCAATGGGCATCCATCCGGTGGGGCAGGTGTTCGCGCGCTGCGCCGCCTCGCGCGGCATCACCGTGAACTGGGCCGGTTCGGGCACCTCGACGCCGTCAGCGCTGCAAATCGAGCTGATCCAGCGCTTGAAACCCACCATCTGGCTCGGCATGTCGAGCTACGCGCTGCACGTCGCAAATCTCGCCGAAGCACGCGGCGTTCAGTTGAACGTGCGCCGTCTCATGACTTCCGCCGAGCCCGTGTCCCCTGCCAAGCGGGAAAAGATCGAGCGCAGTTGGGGCGCCAGGCTCACCGACACGTTCGGCATGACCGAATGCGGGATGATGGGGGCGGAAGACGCGCCCGGCCTTGGCTTTCGCATCTGGACCGACATGTACTTCATCGAGGTGCTCGAGCCGAAATCGCTCGAGCCGGTGAAGGAGGGCGAGACCGGCACTCTGGTCGTCACGGCGCTCTGGTCGAACAATGTGACGCCGTTTTTACGCTGGAGCTCAGGCGACCTCGTGAGTTACAGCGAGGCGGACGACGGCGCCGGAGCCTTCTCGGTGTTTCCGCGACTGAAACACGCGCATCGCACGAGCGGCTTCTTCAAGGTGCGCGGCATCAACCTCGGGCACCAGGATCTCGAGGACTTCATCTTCCGCCGGCCGGAGATCGGCGACTTCCGCGCCGAAGCGCTGAACGAGGGCGGCAACGACGTGCTGCGCCTTTCGATCGAGTGCCGAAGAGGGGCCGATGGCAATGCCATTTGCCGCCTGCTCGCGGCGGAAGTGAGAGCCAAGTTCGAGCTGGCGCCCCAGGTCTTGCTCCTCGATAGCGGCACGCTTGCAAAAGAGTTCGAGGCCAATATCAAAGCCTCGCGCTTCATCGACCGCCGCTAAAAATAGGGACAGTCCCTGTTTTTTTACAACCTGTCGAAGTACTCGACCATGCGCTGACGCGCGGCCGCGTCCGGCATCGGCCCGCGACCGGCGGCGAGGTTGTCCCGCATATGCTCGGGGCGGCCGGTGCCCGGGATGGCGCAGGTGACGGCCGGATGGCTGACGATCCACTTGAGGAAGTATTGCGCCCAGCTCGCGATGCCGAGATCGGCCGCCCAGGGCGGAAGCGATTTCCCTTTGCTGCGCCGGAAAAGCGAGCCTTCAGCGAACGGGCGGTTGATGATCACGCGTAGGTTGCGTTCGGCGGCGAGCGGTAGAAGGCGGTTCTCGGCTTCGCGCTCAGCGAGCGAGTAGTTGATCTGCAGGAAGTCGTAAGCGCCGGTCTGGAGCAGCCGCTCGATCTGCGCGTATGCGGAAGAGCTGTAGTGCGTGATGCCGATGTAGCGCAGGCGGCCTTTCTCCTTCCAGTCCTGGAGCGTCTTGGTGTGCGTGGCAACGTCGACCAGGTTATGCACTTGCATCAGGTCCATGACCTTGACGCGCAGGCGCTTGAAGGACGTTTCCATCTGCGCGATACCTTCCTCGCGGCCGCTCGTCCATACCTTGGTGGCGATGAAAAGCTTGTCGCGAGAACCGAGCTCGGCAATCAAATCGCCGGCGACCGATTCGGACCTGCCGTACATGGGCGAGGAGTCGACGACGTTGCCGTCCAGGAGTGCGAGCACTTTGCGAAGCGGCGCGCGCGCGCCGGAATCGTCGCCGACGTCGAATGTTTGCCAGGTGCCGAGGCCGATTTTCGGGAGCTTCACGGTGCCTTGCGGAAGGGTGCGGTTTGCGTACAGCGCCAAACCGGCGGCGAGGATCGCCCGCCTGCGCGAGTCCATCGATTGATTTTAGCTGTGATAGCCTGAACTGAAGGAGACGCCATGAAGCGACGCAATTTCCTCTTTGCATTGACCGCCGCTGCGCTCGTGCCGGCGGCGCGAGCGCAAGGGAAGCCGATCAAGATCGGCATCATCGGCTCGGGCCGCATCGGCTCGACCTTCGGTGCGCTGTGGGCGAAAGCCGGACACCCGATCGTGTTCTCGGACCGCGATCCGGAGCAGGCGAAAAAAGCGGCGGAAAGCGTCGGCGCCGGTGCGCGCGCCGGGACGGTCGAGGAAGCCGTCGGCTTTGGCGAGGCGGTGCTGATCGCCGTTCCTTATGGCGCGCTGCCCGCGATCGCCAAGCAAGTGGGCGACAAGCTCAAAGGCAAGGTCGTGATCGATCCGAATAATCCCGTGCCGGCGCGCGATGGCGAACTCGGCGCACAGGCGAAGGAAAAGGGCGCCGCGGTCTCGACGGCGGCGATTTTTCCGGGCGCGCACCTCGTGCGCGCGTTCAACTCCTGGGGCTACCAGACCATGGCGCGCGAGGCGAACCGGCCGGCGCCGCGCATGGCCATTCCGGTCGCCGCGGACGATGCGCAGGCGCTAAAGATCGGTGTGCAGCTCGTGCGCGACGCCGGCTTCGATCCCGTGCCGGCGGGCTCACTCGCGGCCTCGAAGGCGTTCGACCTCGGCTCATCGGTCTCCGGCAAGGTGATGACCGCCGAGGAAATGCGCAAGGCGCTTTCGCTTCCCTGACGTGCTAGCCCATCGCTGGCTCGCGCGGGTCGTGCCCGTGCGGCCCGAAGAGGTGCGCGCGCTCCTCTGGTCGTTCGCGTATTTCTTCTGTCTCCTCGCGGCGTACTACATCCTGCGGCCCCTGCGCGACGAGATGGGCGTGGCGGGCGGCGTCAGGAATCTGCAGTGGCTTTTCAGCGCGACGTTTGTAACCATGCTCGTTGCCGTGCCCTGCTACGGCGCCCTGGTGGCGCGCCTGCCGCGGCGTCGCTTCATTCCGGTCGTCTATCACTTCTTCGTCGCCAACCTGGCGATCTTTTGGCTGCTTCTCGCCCTGGGCATCGACCGGCAAACAGTAGCGCGTGTCTTCTTCGTCTGGATCAGCGTCTTCGTTCTCTTTGCGGTGTCGGTGTTCTGGTCGTTCATGGCGGACCTCTATACGTCCGATCAGGGCAAGCGCCTCTATGGATTCATCGCCGCGGGCGGCAGCGCCGGCGCGCTTGCCGGCCCGGCGATCACCATCGGCCTCGCGCCGGCGATCGGCGTGGTGAATCTGCTGCTGATCGCGGCACTGCTCCTCGAAGCGGCGGTGATTTGCGCCGCACGGCTCGAGGTGAAGAAAGAAAACGCGGCGCCCACAGCTCAGGAAAAGCTCGGCGGCGGCGCGCTCGATGGGATCGTCATGGTGCTGCGCTCGCCCTACATCGCCGGGATCATGCTGTGGGTGGCGCTTCTATCGGTGGCGGCGACTTTCCTTTACTTCGAGCAGGCGGCGATCGTCGCGGCCGCCTCGGATGACCCGGCGGTGCGAACCCGGATTTTTGCGAGCGTCGATCTGGCCGTCGGGGTCTTGACGCTCGGTGTGCAATTCGTCGCGACCGGGAAGCTGATCGAGCGCTTCGGCGTCGGCCCGGCGCTCGCCCTCGTGCCTATCGTCTTTGCCGCCGGCTTCGCGGTGCTCGCCGCGGCGCCGGTGCTCGCCGTCGTCATCGCCTTCCAGGCGCTGCAGCGAACGGCCAATTTCGCCATCTCGAATCCCGCGCGCGAGGTGCTTTTCACGGTGCTCGCGCGAGGTGAGAAATACAAGGCGAAGAACGTGATCGATATGGTCGCGGTGCGCGGCGCCGACGCGCTCGGCGGCTGGCTGGTGACCGGATTGCGGGCCTTGGGAATGGAGGCGCGCGCGCTCGC
>JBHELS010000199.1:0-4878 GCA_046263015.1 Burkholderiales bacterium
GCTGAAGCGCCGCTACGACCTGATACCGAACCTGATCGAGTCGGTGAAGGGCTACATGCAGCATGAGCGCGGCACGCTCGAGGCGGTGCTCAAGGCGCGCGGCAACGCCGTGAGTGCGGCGCAGAGCGCTTCGGCGAGCCCCGGCGATCCCGGCGCGATGCAGACGCTCGCGCGCGCCGAGGGGACGCTCGGTGGCGCGCTTGGGCGGCTGGTCGCGGTGTTCGAGCAATATCCGGATCTGAAGGCCAATCAGAACGTCCTCGGGCTGCAGGAAGAGCTCGCGAGCACCGAGAACAAGGTCGCGTTTGCCCGCCAGGCGTTCAATGACGCGGTCATGGAATACAACACGCGGCGCGAATCGCTGCCGGCGGCGCTCTTCGCCGCCACGCTCGGCTTCGCCCCGGCGCAGCTCCTGGAGTCGACCGAATCGGCCGAGGAGCGCAAGGCGCCGCAGGTGCGCTTCTAAGGAAGCGGCGTCATGGCGACGCCGGTCTCGTTCTTCCAGCAGCAGCACCTCGCGAGGCGCAATAGCCGCGTCATGGTGGTGCTGTTCCTCCTCGCCACCGCTTGCGTGATCACCGCGGTCGACCTGGTGGTGGCCGCGATCTATGCGTGGCAGACGTGGTCGGAGGCGCTGATGAGCGGCCCTCGCACCTTCGCCGACGCGCTCGCCAAGGTGCCGCTCGGCGTGCATATCACGACCGGCGTCATCACCGCGTTCATCATTTTCCTGGTGAGTGCAATCAACGTGACGCGCCTGGGCGGCGGCGGCGCGGCCCTCGCGCGCATGGTCGGCGGGCGACGGGTCGGCGCGACGACGCGCGAACCGCTCGAGCGGCGGCTCGTCAACATCGTCGAAGAGATGGCGATCGCGGCTGGCGTGCGGGTGCCGGGCATCTACATCATGGACGAGGAGCGCGGCATCAACGCCTTCGCTGCCGGCTGGGACATATCGAACTGCATCGTCGCCGTGACGCGCGGCGCGCTCGAGACGCTCTCGCGCGACGAGCTGCAAGCCGTGATCGGCCACGAGTTCAGCCATATCGTGAACGGCGACATGCGGCTCAATATCCGCATGATCGGTGTCCTCGCCGGCATCGTCTTCATCGGCTCGATCGGCCAGTTCCTGATGCGCAGCTCGCGCGACTCCGATGGCAAGAGCTCCTGGCAGCTTTATGTCTTCGGGCTCCTCCTTTTCATCGTTGGCTACATCGGCGTCTTCTTCGCCCGCCTCATCAAGGCAGCGGTCTCTCGGCAGCGTGAATACCTCGCAGACGCCTCGAGCGTGCAGTTCACGCGCAATCCCGACGGCATCGCGGGCGCGCTCGACCAGATGCGCACCGCCGCGGCGGGTTCCGCGATCGCCGGCCGCTATGCGGAAGAGATCTCGCACATGTTCTTCGGCCAGGCGGTGCGCGTTCATCTGGCGAGCCTCTTCGACACGCATCCACCGCTCGAGGAGCGCATCCGGCGCGCGCAGCCGCAATTCGTGAGCTCCGAGTACCGGCGCCGCCGCGCCATTGCCGCGGCCACCGCCGCGACCGAGGTGACGCCGCTTGCCGAAGCGCTCGCCGCCGGCCCGGCCGCGATCCGCGCCGCCGGCCGGCGCGAGGGCGACATCGGCGTCGCTTGGGGACGCTCGGCCGCCGAGAGCGCAAGCATCGTCGGCGCCCTCGAGCCGGCGAAGATGGACTATGCGGCGCGGCTCCTGAAGGCGCTACCGGAGGCGCTGCGCGCGAGCCTGCGCGAGCCCGACGGTGCGCGCGCCGCGATCATCGCGCTGCTCCTCGCGCCCAAAGACGAGGTGATGCGCGTGCAGCTCGAGGCGCTGCGCTCGGCAAGCCTCGGTGCGCTCGCGGACCGCGCAGCGACGCTCGTTAACCACACGCACGACCTCGGTCCGATGTATCACCTGGCGGTGGTCGATCTCGCGCTTCCGGTGATCAAGTCGACGACCGACTGGGACAAGCAGGATCTCTTGCGCGCGATTGAAGCCGTGATCAACGCCGACCGCCGGGTGTCGCTGCATGAATTCGTCATGCTGACGCTCGTGCGCCAGCAGCTCGCGCCCGGTCCCGCGACGGGCGGCATGCGCAGGCTCCCCGAGCTGAAAGGCGAGGTGCGCGTGCTTCTCTCGGTGATGGCGCATGCCGGTACGCGCACCGACGCGATCGGCGCGCGCGCGGCGGCGCTGCAGGCGGCGATGGCGGCGGGCGCCGCGGAAATGGGACTGCCGGAGGAAGCGGCCCACACGGCCTTGACGCTCGACGTCGCCGAAAACGCGCTCGCCGAGCTGACGCAACTGGCGCCGCTCGAGAAGGCGCGGCTCGTGAAGGGCCTCTTCGCCACTGTCACCGCCGATGGCACCATCCGGGTGATCGAAGCGGAGCTGATGCGCCTCGTCGGCGCGGTGCTCGACTGTCCGCTGCCGCCGCTCATCGACGAGATCGATCCGGCGACCCTCGCGCCGTAGTCGCTACTTCTGGTTCTTCGCCAGGCGCTCGCGAATGTTGTTGCGCGTCTCTTCCACCGCTTGCGAAAACGGGCCGCCGAGCGCCACGGCGCGCTCGATGATCGGCAGCGCCTCGGCATTGCGGCCCGCGTCGGACAGCGTCTGCGCGAGATTGTTGAGCACGATGACCGAATCCGGGTCGAGGCTCGCGGCGCGGCGAAGGACGGCCTCGGCGGCCGGCAATTCGCCGAGCGCGTGGTGCGTGTTGGCAAGCCCGATCGCCGCGGCGACGTTCTCCGGCCAGCGGCCGAGAAACGTCTCGTAGGCCGTGCGGGCCCCGCGCGCGTCCCCCGCGCGCTCGAGCGCGGCGATCGCGGCGAGCCAGCGCTCCTCGGCCGCCGTGGCCGGAATGCGATCGGGCGGTAGCGCGACCATCGCCCAGTAACCGCTTCGCATCCAGACGAGCTCGTTGATGGCAAAGGGCATCACCTGGCGCTCGGTCGTGCCCGAGCGCAAATAGAGCTTGCCCCAGTCGTAGTCGTAGCCGACGGCGACGGCGTAATGCCAGCCGTTGCGAAGCCCGAGGTTCTGCAGCAGGACGACCGGGTTGCCCGCGGCGATCTCCTGCAGCATGTCGGCGAAGCGCGGCGCGAGCTGATAGGACACGAGGCCGTGGCGCCGTGCCGCGGCCAGCATCTCGATTTGCAGACTGCCCTTGCGCTCCGGGATGTAGACCTCGGGCACGAGCTCGTCGGGGCTGACTTTGAGGCCGGCCGCGGCGAGCAATGTCGCAAGCGCCGCCGGCCCGCACTGGTATTCGTCCTGCGGAAAGAACGGCACCTCGGTAAGCTCCACACGCCGGTGGAGCTCCTGCGGCAGGCTCTCGCGCAGCGACGCCGACTGCGGCAGCAGGCTCGAGCAGCCGGCGACGCCGGCAAAAACGAAAACGCCCGCTGCCAAGCGGGCGTTTTTCGTCCAGCGCTCGATGCTCAGCGCTGCCAGAACCACCACACGGCGGCGACGATCAGGATCACTAGGAGCACGGCGCCCCAGGAGGTGTCGGCGCCGACGGGCAGGCTATTGATGCGGCCCGCGAGCGATTGCACTTCCTCGTCGGTCATCGCGCCGACGCGGTCCTTGGCGTTCGTCGGATCGATGCCGAGCGCTTGGAGCTTGTTCGCGACGTCGGAGCGATTAACGAAGTTCAGCACTGCGGCGCGGTCCGCCTGCGCGCTCGAGGTGACGACCTGATCGGTGCCGATCATTCCGGCAGTGGCGATCTGGTACGGCGTCCAGATCATCATCGCGACCAACAGACGACAGATTGTTTTTGCCCAAACGTTCATGAATGAGTACTCCTAACTGAGTGAAGGGGGAAGGGATCGAAGGGTGAAGACACCCGGCGGCGAGACTAGACCCGGCCCCACTCGGAAGTCAAGAATCTCCGGCTGTCGGAATCACTACAGGTGGTCGCTATGGAAGCGAGCTGGCGCGAGCCTTGCTCGCAGCTATCAGAATGCGCTCATCAGGAGCTCGTATGAGCGCCGGCGCGTTGCGTAGGCGCCCGTGATGGTGAGCACCATCACCTCCTCCGCCGCGTAGCGCGCGGCCATGCTCTCGAGCTGGGCGCGGCAAGCGGCCGGGCTGCCGATGATGGCGCGCGAGCGCTGCGCCATGACGTAGCGCCGCTCTTCCGCGCCGTAGCGGTGCCGCGCCGCGTCCTCGTCGCTCGGGATCGGCGCGTCGACGCCGAGCGCCATGTGCAGGCGCCGCAAGTCGATCGGCGCGGCGAGCCGCTCGGCCTCCTCGTCGGTCTCGGCGCAGATGAGGAAGGTGCACACCATGGCGTGCGGCGCCTCGTCGCGGCCGGCGCGAAAGTGCTGCCGGTAGGCGCGCGTCACTTCGTCGCCGCCCTGCGGATTGATGAAGTGCGCGAAAGAAAAGCGCACGCCGAGCTGTGCGGCGAGGGCGCCGCTGTAGTCGGAGGAGCCGAGGAGCCAGAGCTCGGGCGCGCTCGCCACCTCGGGCTGTACGCGCACACGCTTGAACGGATGCGCCGGATCGAGCGTGCCATCGAGATGGCCGATCAGCTCGACGAGCTGTTGCGGGAAATGGGCCGCATCAGGAAAGCCGCCGCCCGCCACCGCTTGCGCGGTGCGCGCGTCGCCGCCCGGGGCGCGCCCGACGCCCAAATCGATGCGCCCGGGATAAAGCGCTTCGAGCATGCGAAACGTTTCGGCGACGCGAAAGGCGCTGTAGTAAGGCAGGAGCACGCCGCCCGTGCCGATCCTCAGGCGCCGCGTCTCGGCGCCGAGGCGCGCGACCAGCACCTCGGGACACGGATCGGCGAGCGCGGCAATCGCGTGGTGCTCGGCGAGCCAGTAGCGGTGGTAGCCGAGCTCGTCCGCAAGGCGCGCGAGGCCGAG
>JBHELS010000200.1:0-10189 GCA_046263015.1 Burkholderiales bacterium
GCCTCCGCGCGCGCGACGACCGTCGTCTTCCTCGTCGCCGCGATCCTCTTCGCCTTGATCGGCGCCTACGCGCCGCCGACCTTCCTCGAGCACTTCACCGTATTCGTGCTCGCCTGTTTCGTCGGCTACATGGTGATCTGGAACGTGACCCCGGCGCTGCACACACCACTCATGAGCGTGACGAACGCCATCAGCAGCATCATCACCATCGGCGCACTGGTGCAGGTGGCGCCACCGCTTGCCGATGGGAGCGGCCGGCCGACGGCGTGGATCATTGGCCTTGCGGTCGTCAGCATCGCCCTCGTGGCGATCAACATGTTCGGCGGTTTCGCCGTCACGCAGCGCATGCTGCAGATGTTCCGCAAGTAGGCCCCGTATGACGGCCACGCTCTCCACCGTCGCTTACCTCGGCGCGATCATCCTTTTCGTGTTGAGCCTGGGCGGCCTGTCGAACCCGGAAAGCTCGCGGCGCGGGAATCTCTACGGCATGATCGGCATGGCGATCGCGGTCATCGCCACGATTTCCGGCCCGCAGGTCACCTCGCAAGGCTACGGCTGGATCCTGGCGGCGCTGGTCGTCGGCGCGGCGATCGGCCTTTACGCGGCACGCGTCGTAAAGATGACGCAGATGCCCGAGCTGGTCGCGCTCATGCACAGCCTGGTCGGCCTCGCGGCGGTGCTCATCGGCTACGCGAACTACATCGACCCGGCGGCGACCGCGCATTACCAGGGCTCAGAGAAGACCATCCACGAGCTCGAGATCTACATCGGCGTGCTGATTGGCGCGGTGACCTTCTCCGGCTCGCTCATCGCCTTCGGCAAGCTCTCGGCAAAAATCACCGGCAAGCCGGTGCTGATTCCCGCGCGGCATTGGCTAAATCTTGCCGGGCTGCTGGCGGTCATCTACTGCGGCTACTGGTTCATCCACAGCGCCTCGCTCGACGAGGGCATGAGGCCTCTCGCGATCATGACGGCGATCGCGCTCCTCTTCGGCGTGCACATGGTGATGGCGATCGGGGGCGCCGACATGCCGGTCGTGGTCTCGATGCTGAACAGCTACTCGGGCTGGGCGGCGGCGGCGACCGGCTTCATGCTGAATAACGATCTCCTGATCGTCACCGGCGCCCTGGTCGGCTCGAGCGGGGCGATCCTCTCGTACATCATGTGCCGCGCGATGAACCGTAACTTCGTGAGCGTCATCGCCGGCGGCTTTGGCACGGGCGGCGGCGCTCCTGCCGCCGCCGCGGGCGCACAGCCCGCGGGCGAGGTGCATCCGATCAGCGCGCCCGAAACCGCGGAGCTGCTGCGCGGCGCGAAGAACGTGATCATCGTCCCCGGCTACGGCATGGCCGTGGCGCAGGCGCAGCACACGGTCTACGAAATCACCCGGTTCCTGCGCGATCAAGGCCTGAACGTGCGCTTCGGCATCCACCCGGTCGCCGGGCGCATGCCCGGGCACATGAACGTGCTTCTCGCCGAAGCGAAAGTGCCCTACGACATCGTGCTCGAGATGGACGAGATCAACCACGACTTTGCGGAAACCGACGTCGCCATCGTGATCGGCGCAAACGACATCGTCAACCCCGCGGCGCAGGAAGATCCCTCGAGCCCGATCGCCGGCATGCCGGTGCTCGAGGTATGGAAAGCGAAGACGGCGATCGTCATGAAGCGCAGCATGGCGACCGGCTACGCCGGCGTCGACAATCCGCTCTTCTACAAGGACAACACGCGCATGCTGTTCGGCGACGCGAAGAAGATGCTCGACGAGGTGCTCGTCGCGCTGAAGGCGTGATCAAGATCGGCATCTCGCCGCGGCTTTTGCATCCGCAGCCGGGCGCGAGCGGCGTCTTCACCAAGATCCTGCACTACGTGGAGGACGGCATCGCCCAGTGGCTGCAGTCGCGCGACGCGCTGCTATTCGTGCTGCCGCTCTCGCAAAGAGCGGGCGACTACGCACGGACGCTCGACGGTCTCGTGCTCCAGGGCGGCGCCGACATCAGCCCGCTCACGTACGGCGAAGAACCGCTCAAGCCGGAATGGGCCGGCGACCCGATGCGCGATCGCTACGAGATCGACCTGGTGCGCGCCTTCAGCGCGGCCGGCAAGCCGGTGCTCGGCATCTGCCGCGGCGCGCAGCTCATCAATGTCGCGCTCGGCGGCAGTTTGCATCAGGACATTGCCGCGCACCGCTCGGATGAGTACGACCAGCACGCGCACGAGGTGCGCCTCGAGCCCGGCTCGGGCCTTGCGCGACTCTATGGCGAGACCGGTCTGCGCCGCGTCGTCTCGATCCATCATCAGGCGATCAATCGGCTCGGCAAAGGGCTGCGCGTCGAGGCGCGCTCGGAGCCCGACGGCCAGATCGAAGCCATCCGCGGCGAAGGAACGAGCTACGTCTGCGGCGTGCAGTGGCATCCCGAGTTCCACGGCGGGCGCGGCGGCTTCCTCGACGGCGGGCCGCTGCTCGATGAGTTCCTGCGGGCGGCGCGCCGGTGAAGTCCGTCGCCCTGCGGCTCCTCCAGCGCGAGCGCGGCCTTTTCGCCGGGGCCATCGTCATTGCGGTGGCCTGCGTCGCGCTCGGCGTGCCGATCGATTTCGTGCTCTTCGGCCTGACCCTCGCCGGCGTCGCGCTTTTCCACCATCACACGCTGCAGGTTGCGCTCATCGGACTCGCGGTGATCCTCGCCTACAAGCTCGGCGTGACCGGTTTCAAGACCGGGCCGGGCTTCGCCGGGCTTGCGGCTCACATGGCGCACGAGTGGGTGATCCTCACCAATCTCTTCGGCCTGCTGCTCGGCTTTGCGCTGCTCTCGAACCATTTCGAGGAGAGCAGGGTGCCGGCGGTCCTGCCGCGCTTCCTGCCCGACGACTGGAAGGGCGCGTGGGTGCTCCTCTTCATGATCTTCGTGCTCTCTTCCTTCCTGGACAACATCGCCGCGGCGCTGATTGGCGGCACGATCGCGCGCGCGGTGTTCCGCGGCAAGGTCCACATCGGCTATCTCGCGGCGATCGTCGCCGCATCCAATGCCGGCGGCTCGGGAAGCGTTGTCGGCGACACTACGACGACGATGATGTGGATCGACGGCGTCGATCCACTCGATGTGCTCGAAGCGTTCGTCGCCGCCGCGGCGGCGATGTTCATCTTCGGCATACCTGCCTCGCTGCAGCAGCAGCGCTTCTCGCCCATCGCCGCCGATCCGGCACCCGACATCCGCTTGGACTGGGCGCGCGTGGCGATCGTCGCGCTCATCCTTGCGACGGCGATCGTGGTGAACGTGCTCGTCAACGTGAAATACCCGGAGCTTTCCGACCGCTTTCCGTTCATTGGCGCGGGCGTATGGCTCGCGCTCCTCGTCACGGCGCCGTGGCGCCGGCCGCAATGGTCGCTCTTGCCCGGAGCGTTCAAGGGCAGTGTCTTTCTTTTGTCGCTCATTCTGTGCGCTTCGCTCATGCCGGTAGAGAAACTGCCTGCGGCGTCATGGCAGACCGCGCTCGGCCTGGGCTTCGTATCGGCGGTGTTCGACAACATCCCGCTGACCGCCCTGGCGCTCAAGCAAGGCGGCTACGACTGGGGTTATCTCGCCTACGCGGTGGGCTTCGGCGGCTCGATGATCTGGTTTGGCTCGAGCGCGGGCGTGGCGCTCTCCAACATGTACCCACAAGCGAAGTCGGTCGGCCTGTGGCTTAGACACGGCTGGCACGTCGCGCTCGCCTACGTGATCGGCTTCTTTATCCTCTATGCCATGCTTGGCTGGCAACCGAATGCGCCGCACAAAGCGAAGCCGGCGGCGCAAACACAGCCGCGCCTCGCTTATTCCCTATCGTGAGTCGTGAGAGCGCGCTCACCGCTCTTGAAAAGCCGAGTAGAATCCTCGCGCCTTCGCGCATCTCCGCTGCAGGTCGAGGAGCGTGCGCAATCCAAAAGACAGAGAGAGGAGAGATTCGATGAGCGATCAGCAAACGCAATCCAAGCCGTCGCGCCGCAAGTTCCTGACCGGTGCCGCGGCGGCGACCGGCGCGGCGGCGCTGGGCTTCCCGGCGATCGTCAAGGCGCAGGGTCCGACCAGCTTCCGCTGGCAGAGCACCTGGCCTTCGAAAGACATCTTCCACGAGTACGCGCTCGACTACGCGAAGAAGGTGAACGACATGACGGGCGGCGACCTGAAGATCGAGGTGCTGCCGGCCGGCGCCGTCGTGCCGGCCTTCGGCCTGCTCGACGCGGTCACCAAAGGCACACTCGACGGCGGCCATGGCGTGCTCGTGTATCACTACGGCAAGCAGAACGCGCTCGCGCTTTGGGGCTCGGGCCCCGCCTTTGGCATGGACGCGAATCAGCTCCTCGCCTGGCACCGCTATGGCGGTGGCAAGGAGCTCCTGCAGAAGCTCTACGCGTCGATTGGCGCAAACGTCGTCTCGTTTCCGTACGGGCCGATGTGGACCCAGCCGCTCGGCTGGTTCAAGAAGCCGATCACCAAGGTCGAAGATTTCAAGGGTATGAAGTTCCGCACGGTCGGCATCTCGATCGATGTCTTCACCGGCCTCGGCGCCGCGGTGAATGCGCTGCCCGGCGGCGAAATTGTGCCGGCGATCGATCGTGGCCTGCTCGATGGCGCGGAGTTCAACAACCAGTCCTCGGACCGCATCCTCGGCTTCCCCGACGTCTCGAAGACCTGCATGCTGCAGAGCTACCACCAGAACGCCGAGCAGTTCGAGATCATGTTCAACAAGACCAAGTTCGATGCGCTGCCGGCAAAGGTGAAGGCGGTCGTCGAGCAGGCGGTCGACGCGGCCTCGGCTGACCTCGTATGGAAGTCGATCGACCGCTATTCGAAGGACTACGTTGAGCTGCAGACGAAGGACAAGGTGCGCTTCTACAAGACGCCGGATGCGATTCTCCGCCGGCAGCTCGAGACCTACGACGCGGCGGCGGACAAGCGCAAGGACAACGCGCTCTTCGTTGAAATCGCCGAATCGCAGAAGCGCTTTGCCCAGCGCGTCGTGAAGTGGGATCTCGACACCAACGTGCGACGCGAGATGGCCTACAACCACTACTTCGGCAAAGGCGGCGCGAAGCCCGCCGCGAAGAAGGCCTGATCGAGCCGACCTAGCTGAAAGCCATCCGGCGCGAGCCGGATGGCTTTTTCTTTATGCAAACGCTCCTGCTCTTCATCGACAAGCTGAGCACCTTCGTGGGCCGCGCGTTCTCATGGCTGATCGTCGCGCTCACGCTCTTCATCTCGTGGGAAGTGTTCTCGCGCTATGCGCTCGACGCGCCGCACGCGTGGGCGTTCGACGCGATGATCATGATGTACGGCACGCTCTTCATGATGGCAGGCGCCTACACGCTTTCGCAGAACGGACATGTGCGCGGCGATGTGCTCTACGGCTTCTTCCGGCCGCGCACGCAGGCGACGATCGACCTCATTCTCTACATCGTCTTCTTCATCCCCGGGATCATCGCGCTCACGTACGCCGGGTACTACTACGCGGCCGATTCCTGGCGCATCAACGAGCACTCGAATATCACCTCGGAAGGGCCACCGATCTATCCCTTCAAGACCATCATTCCGCTCGCTGGCGCGTTCATTCTCGTCCAAGGCATCGTCGAGATCGCGCGCTGCGTCATCTGCCTGAAGACCGGCAACTGGCCATCGCGCGAAGCGGACGTCGTCGAGGTGGATGTCGACAAGCTAAAAGAAATGGTCCATGTGAAGGACGAGGACATCCAAAGCCTGGACCAGTACGTGGCACCGAAGGAAGAGCGGCGGTGAAGGTTCGCAAGGAGCTCTGGTTCGGTTTCTCGCTGATGGCGATCATCATCGCCACCATTCTCGTGATGACACCGTGGGGGCATCTCACCAACGGGCACCTCGGCCTCATCATGCTGGCGCTGATCGTGGTGGCGATCATGCTCGGCTACCCCACGGCTTTTACGCTCATGGGCCTCGGCGTGTTTTTCGCCTGGCTTGCCTATCGCTCGGTCAATCCGGCAATCGCGACGCAGCAGACGCTCGACCTCATGGTGCAGCGCTCCTACGGCGTGATGTCGAACGATGTGCTGATCGCGGTGCCGCTCTTCGTCTTCATGGGCTACCTGGTCGAGCGCGCGGCGCTCATCGACCGCCTGTTCCGTAGCCTGCATCTCGCGACTGCTCGCGTGCCCGGCTCGCTCGCGGTGGCCACCATCGTCACCTGCGCGATCTTCGCGACAGCCACGGGTATCGTCGGCGCGGTGGTGACGCTGATGGGGCTCCTCGCCTTCCCGGCGATGCTGAAAGCGGGCTACAACGTAAAGATTTCGGCCGGGTGCGTCACCGCCGGTGGCTGCCTCGGCATTCTCATTCCTCCGTCGGTGCTGCTCATCGTCTATGGCGCGACGGCCGGCGTCTCCGTCGTGCAGCTCTACGCGGGAGCGTTCTTTCCGGGCTTCTTGCTCGCGGCGCTCTACCTCGGCTACGTGATCGTGCTCGCCAAGTTGCGGCCTGCGCTCATGCCGCCGCTGCCCGAAGCCGAACGCCACGTGCCGCTGCCCTCGTTTGCGGAGCGCTTGCGCGCGAGCGGTCGCAATGCGCTCGCCGGCCTGTGGCGCGCGCTTGGTGGCCGTGCACACGGCGTGAAAAGACGAACCGCGGCCGGCCAGCTCTTGATTTCGCTACTGCCGGCACTGCTGGTGGGCGGCCTGCTGTTCATGACCTACCGTGCGGCGACGGCGCCGGAAGTCGAGGCGAGCACGGTGGGGCTGCAGGAGACAGGAGCCACCGAAAGCTATGCCGAATCCGACTCCGGGACCGGCCTCGCCACGCCCCCGGAGGAAGGCACCGGGCTTGCCGAGCCAGCGGCGGAAGAGGCCGTCGCTACCGAGAAGCCGTCGGATGCCGAGCCCGCGGCCGCTGAGCGCGAGCGCGAGGCGGCTGACGCGGTTCAAGCCAAGGCCCAGGCGACGGTGCAGGCGGCGAAGGCGCCGGCGAGCGAACGGCTGCCCGTGCCGACCTGGCTCTGGATCATGCTTGCGCTCTTCGGGCTGGCGTTGGTTTTGATGTACTGGCTCTGGACGTGGGAGCGGCTCGAAGTCTTCAAGTACCTCCTCACTTCGTTCTTCCCGCTTGCGATTCTCATCCTCATGGTGCTCGGCTCGATCGTGTTCGGCTTCGCCACGCCGACCGAGGCGGCGGCCGTCGGCGCGCTCGGCGGCCTGATCCTTGCCGCAATTTACCGCGCCATCGAGCACTTTCGCGCGACGCCCGACAAGGCAAGGGCCCTTGGGAGGACCTTCGTCGAGCTCGGCGGCATCGTCAAGGAGTCCTCCTTCCTGACGGCCAAAACGAGCGCCATGGTGTGCTGGCTTTTCGTCGGCTCCGCGATTTTCTCGGCAGCCTTTGCGCTGCTTGGCGGCCAGGAGATCGTCGAGCGCTGGGTGCTGTCGCTCAAAATGACGCCGCTGCAGTTCATGATCCTCGCCCAGTTCATCATCTTCATCCTCGGCTGGCCGCTCGAGTGGACCGAGATCATCGTCATCTTCATGCCGATCTTCATACCGCTATTGCCGCACTTCGGCATCGATCCGCTGTTCTTCGGCCTGCTCGTGGCGCTAAACCTGCAGACGGCGTTCCTATCGCCGCCGGTGGCGATGGCGGCGTTCTATCTGAAAGGCGTGTCGCCGCCGCACGTGACGCTGAACCAGATCTTCGCCGGCATGATGCCGTTCATGGCCATTCAGGTGCTCGCAGTGGTCGTGCTCTACGTCTTTCCGGAGATCGGCTTGTGGCTGCCGAGCGTGGTGTATGGCCGATGAGCATCTCGCACAGCTCACGGCGAACGAGGCTGCGCGGCGCGTCGCCCAGGGGCGGCTGACCGCCGTAGACCTGGTGAGCGCGTGTCTCGAGCGCGTGCGCCAAGTCGAGCCGACCGTACAGGCGTGGCAATTCCTGGACGAAGAGCACGCGCTTTCCCAGGCGCGCGCGGCCGACGATCGCCGGCGCTCGGGCGAGCCGGTCGCTGCGCTCTGCGGCATTCCGGTCGGGGTGAAGGACATCTTCGACACCGCCGACATGCCCACCGAGAACGGCACGGTGCTCCACAAGGGCCGCATGCCGCGGAGCGACGCCGCGGTGGTCGCGAAGCTGCGGGCCGCCGGCGCCGTGATCATGGGCAAGACCGTGACCACCGAGTGCGCCTACTTCAATCCCGGCAAGACGCGTAACCCGCACAATCCCGAGCACACGCCCGGCGGCTCCTCGAGCGGCTCAGCCGCCGCTGTGGCGGCGCACATGGTGCCGCTCGCGCTTGGCAGCCAGACCGCCGGCTCGGTCATCCGGCCGGGCGCGTTCTGCGGCGTCTATGCGATGAAGCCGACGCACGGCCTTATCCCGCGCACCGGCGTGCTCACGCTCTCGCGCACGCTTGATCACGTGGGGTTCTTTGCGCGCAGCCTCGAGGACCTCGCGCTTCTCGCGAGCGAGCTCGTCGGCTACGACGAGGCCGACCCGGATACCCGTCCGCGCGCCCGGCCACCCTTTGAAGCGGTGCTAAACGAGGCGCCGCCGATCGAGCCGATGTTCGCGTTCGTCAAGACGCCGCACTGGGAGCGCACCGACGCGGATACCAGGGACGCGTATGCCGAGCTCGTCGCCTCGCTCGGGGACCGAGTCGAGGAGCTGGAGCTCTTTCCGTCGGCGGTCGAGGCGTGGGACTGGCAGCGCACCATCATGGAAGCGGAGATGACCGCCAACCTGGAGCCGCTCTGGCGCACCGGAAAGGAAAAGCTTTCCGACCGGCTGCGTGGTCTGATCGAGCGCGGCAGCGAAACGCGCGCGCTCGATTACCAGCGAGTGCTCGGCAAGCTTCCGGCGGTGATCGAGAGCTGCGACGAGCTCTTCCGCGAGCGCTACGACGCGATCCTGACGCCCCCGGCGCTCGGAACCGCGCCGAAGGGCCTCGGCGCGACCGGCGACCCCGTGTTCTGTGTCCTCTGGACCCTGCTTGGCATGCCAGCCGTCACGCTGCCGCTGATGCGCGGTGCGAATGGCTTGCCGCTTGGCGTGCAGCTCGTCGGGCGGCGAAATTTCGATGCGCGGCTGCTTCGCACCGCACGCTGGCTGGAACGGAAGCTGGCCTAGGCGGCGGCCTGGAGGGTGCGGAGCGACTCGATCTCGGCGCGCAGGCGCTCCACTTCGCTGCGATCGGAGATCGCCGCCACCCAATGCGTCGTACGCCCGTCGGCGTTGCGCAGCGCGCCGAACGAGAGCTCGATATGGCGCACGGCGCCGTCCTGCGCCCATGCTTTCGTCTGCCGGTGCGGCGCCGCTTCGGCCAGCATGCGATGCACGAGGGCCTCATCGCCGCGGAAGATGAGCGCGCCGAGCCCGCGGCCAAGCGCATCGGCGGCGCGGCAGCCGAAAAACTCTTCGAACGCCGGATTGACGTAGCTCACTGGCCGCGCTGTCTGGGTCGCGTCGAGGATGGCGAGCGGAAAGCCGCAGGCGCCCAGGGCGGCGCGCGACATGGCCGCGTCACCGAGCAGGCGGATGAGGGCCGGGGCGTTCTCCCGCCGGCGGGGGTCGTTCACGCTCATCCCGCGCTTTTGCCACGAACGGCCGAGGCCGGCAAGTGTCAGCGGGCGGCGACATTCACTACCGGCATCTCCGGTGCCTTGGCGGAGAGCGAGTAGCAGGCGCGGCGCAGGCGGCTGAAATCGGCGGCGTCGATCGTCTCGCGCAGGAAGTCCATGTTGCGCTCGATCTCGGCCTGGTAAAGGCTGGGGCCGTCGAAATGCAGCTCCGCGTAGCGGTCGGCGCCATTGAGCTTCTTGGCGATGCGGGTGCGGGCCACGTATTCGTAGAACCGCGGCGTCTTGACGATCAGGTCCTCGGCCGAGCTATAGCGGACGATTTCGCGCCCGTCGGGCAGGCGCTCGCGCGCGATTTTCGCCCACAGGAACTCGTCGTAGAGGAATTGGCGCACCTTTTCCAGGTACATCCGGTCCGACATCTGGCCGATCAGGTCGGCCGTGCCGACCATGCAGCCGACCATGCGGTCGCGCGGGTCGGCCACCCGGATGTCCTCGGGATCCATCTCGTAGCCCGTGAAGTGCACGAGCCGCGAGGCGAGCGTCGCCTCGGCGGCGAACCCCAGTTTGGGCAAATAGCCGACAATGAAATCGGCGCTGCGGCTGACATGCACCTTGGTGAAG
>JBHELS010000201.1:0-5956 GCA_046263015.1 Burkholderiales bacterium
GTCCCAGTTTGCCGAGCCGATGAGCGTCCAGGCGCCGTCGACCACCAGGAGCTTGGAGTGGTCGAAAGGGCCGGGCCGCAGCCAGACGCGGCAGCCGTGGTCGAGCACTTGCCAGAGCTGCCCGAACATCGCCCAGCGCACATGCGGCAGATCGCTGTCAAGCGGAAGCACGATGTCGACCTCGACGCCGCGCAGCGCCGCCGCGTCGAGCGCCGAGATGAGCGACTGGTCCGGAATGAAGTACGGCGTGAGGACGCGCACCGAGCGCTGCGCCGCGTTCACGCCCCCGAGGATCGCCCAGCGCACGCGCTCGAAGGCGACGTCGGGCCCGGCCTCGATGGTGCGCGCGAGGATCACCCCATCGCCCGCGGGCGGCGCGAACCAGGTCGGCCCACGAAGCGCCTCCTCGGTGGCGAATTGCCAGTCGTCGGCGAAGACTTCCATGAGCTGCGCGACCACCGGGCCGCGCAGCCGAAAGTGCAGGTCACGGTACGCCTGCTCGGGCGCCTCCGGCTTCCAGTAGCGGCAGTCGACGTTCATGCCGCCAGTGAAAGCGAGCGTGCCGTCGACCACCAGGATCTTGCGATGATTGCGCAGGTTCATGGCATGCAGCCGCGCCGGCACGAGCGGCGGGTTGAAGGCGGCGACGTTGACCCCGGCGCGCTTGAGCGGCTTCACCGCCGAGGAGCTAGAGAAGCGCGCATCGACATCGTCGATCAGTACGCGCACCTCGACGCCGCGAGCGCTGGCGCGAGCAAGCGCGCTTACGAAATCGGCGCCGATGCCGTCGCCGTCGAAAATATACGAGGCCATCGCGATCGAAGTGCGCGCGCCGTCGATGGCTTCAATCATTGCGGGGAATGCGTGCGCGCCATCGACGAGCGGCTCGATCGTGTTCCCGGGAAGGAGCCGCCGCTCGACCATCTGCGATACGAGCCGGGCGAGCGGCATGAAATGCGTGCCGGGCTCGCTCGGCGGAAATTGAGGATCGGTGCGGTGCCGTACCATGCGGCGGCGCATGCGAACCGCGCGGCGCTCGACGCGGTTCACGCCGACCAGCGCATACGCGAGCGCGCCGAGCGCCGGCAGCACCCAGATGAGAAGCACCCAGATCGCCGCGGAACGCGAATCACGCTTGTAGAGAACGGCGTGGCCGGAGGCCGTAACGGCTGCCGCCACCACCGCCACCGCAAAGGCCAGGTCGACCGCGTCCTTCACCGGCGGCATTCCAGCATGAGTCGGGCGCGCTGGATATGCGCGGCTTTGAACTAGTGGCGCAGGCTAACGGTCAGCCTTATATGCGCGCGGTGACGCTTCTTCCCGGCAAAGCCGGCTCACAACGCCTGGAAGAAGTGCCCGAGCCGGCCGAGGCGCACGGAGCCCTGTTGGTGCGCTCCCTCGCCGTGGGGATCTGCGGCACCGACCGCGAGCTGATCGACGGCCTCTACGGCGAGGCGCCGGAGGAGCGCGAGCGCCTGGTGATCGGGCATGAATCCCTCGGCCGCGTGATCAAGGCACCGGCGCATTCGGGCTTCGCGACTGGCGACATGGTGGTCGGCATCGTGCGCCATCCGGATCCGGTGCCCTGCCCGAACTGCGCGCTTGGCGAATGGGACATGTGCCGTAACGGCCGCTATACCGAGCGAGGCATCAAGCAGGCGGACGGTTTTGCCGCCGAATATTGGCGGAGCGAGCCCGGCTTCACCGTGAAGGTGAGCCCGATGCTCGGCGCCGCAGCGGTGCTCCTCGAGCCGGCGAGCGTCCTTGCGAAAGCCTGGGAGCACGTTGAGCGGATCGGCCGGCGCTCGCGCTGGGCGCCGCAACACGTCCTCATCACCGGCGCCGGGCCCGTCGGCCTGATGGCGGCCTTGATGGGCGTGCAGCGCGGCTTCGATGTACACGTGATGGACCGAAACGAAGGCGGACCGAAGCCCGCGCTCGTCAAGGATCTCGGGGCCACGTACCACCGCAAATTCCCCGCATTCGAGCCCGACATCGTCATAGAATCGACCGGCTCGCCCGCCGTCATCGTTCAGGCGGTGACCGGGAGCGCGCCCGGCAGCATCGTCTGCCTCACCGGCCTCGGCGGCGGTCAGCTCGACGCCCAGTTCGATGTCGCAAAGCTGAACCAGTCGATGGTGCTCGAGAACCGCGTGGTCTTCGGCACGGTCAACGCCAACCTTCGCCACTACCACGCCGCTGCCGAAGCGCTTTCCCAGGCGAACCGCGCCTGGCTCGACCGCATCATCACCCGGCGCGTCACGCTCAAGGACTGGAGCGAGGCCTACGAAAAACGCGACGGCGACGTAAAGACCGTGCTCCTCTTCGAAGACTGAATCCGTTGAAGATCGAGGACTACGCGCTTGTCGGTGACTGCCACTCCGCGGCGCTCGTGGGCCGCGACGGCTCGATCGACTGGCTCTGCTGGCCGCGCTTCGATTCGGCGGCATGCTTCGCTGCGCTGCTTGGCGGTCGCGAGCACGGCCGCTGGCGTATCGCGCCCGTGGGGGTGGAGGTGTGCGCACGCCGTCACTACCGCGGCGAGACGCTGATCCTCGAAACCGACTTCGAATCATCCGAGGGCGCGGTAACGCTCGTCGACTTCATGCCGGCGCGAAACGACTGCTGCAATCTCGTGCGGATCGTTCTCGGCCGGCACGGGCGCGTAAAGATGGAGATGGAGCTCATCGTGCGCTTCGATTACGGCGCTTCGGTCCCGTGGGTGACGCGGCTGGATGATGGGCATGCCATCCGCGCCGTTGCCGGGCCCGACATGGTGGTGCTTCGCGCGGGCGTGCCGCTCGAAGGCAAGAACTTGACGACGGTGGCGCGATTCGAGGTGGCCGCGGGCGAGCGCGTCGCCTTCGTACTCACCCATTCGCCTTCGCACCTCGCCGTGCCGCCGCCGCTCGACGCCGAGCGCGCGTTCCGTGACACCGAAGCGTTCTGGCAGCAGTGGTGCGAGAAGTGCACCGTGGCGGGCGAATGGAGCTCGCAGGTGCGCCGCTCGCTCATCACGCTGAAGGCGCTCACCTACGCGCCGACCGGCGGCCTCGTGGCGGCGCCGACCACCTCGCTTCCCGAGAGCATCGGCAGCGTTCGCAACTGGGATTACCGCTACTGCTGGCTTCGCGACGCGACGCTCACCCTCCTCGCATTGATGAACGCGGGCTACGAGGAAGAGGCGCTCGCCTGGCGCGACTGGCTGGTGCGCGCGGTCGCCGGCAGCCCCGAGCAGATGCAGATCATGTATGGCCTCGCGGGCGAGCGGCGGCTTTCCGAGATGACGCTCGACTGGCTGCCCGGCTATGAGGGCTCGAAGCCCGTACGCCTCGGCAACGCCGCGGCGACGCAGCTACAGCTCGACGTCTACGGCGAGATGATGGATGCGTTGCACCAGGGACGAAAGCACGGCATGCCGCGGCACGAAGCCGCCTGGGACCTGCAGCGGGCGCTCCTCGGGCACCTTGAAGGCTGCTGGCAGGACCCTGACGAGGGACTCTGGGAGGTGCGCGGGCCGCGGCGCCACTTCACTTATTCCAAAGTGATGTGCTGGGTCGCCTTCGACCGCGCCATCAAGGCGGTGGAGAACCATAGCTACGACGGGCCGGTCGAGCGCTGGCGAAAGATTCGCGACGAGATCCACGCCGATGTCTGCCGGCATGGCTTCAGCAAGAAGCGCGGCAGTTTCGTGCAAAGCTACCGCTCGCGAGCGCTCGACGCGAGCCTGCTCCTCATCCCGATGACCGGATTTCTGCCCGTGACCGATCCGCGGGTGCGCGGCACCATCGAAGCGATCCAGCGGGAGCTCACCCAGGACGGATTCGTCCTTCGCTACCGCACGCGAAAATCGCTCGACGGCTTGCCGCCCGGCGAAGGCGTATTTCTCGCCTGCAGCTTCTGGCTCGCCGACTGCCTGATCATGCTCGGCCGGCGCGACGAGGCGCGAGCGCTTTTCGAGCGCCTGTGTCGGCTCGCGAACGACGTCGGTCTATTGGCCGAGGAGTACGACCCGCGCTCCGGCCGCCAGCTCGGCAACTTCCCGCAAGCTTTCACGCACGTGGCGCTCGTCAACACCGCGATGAACCTCAGCGCCGAGGCGAAGCCCGTCGAGCAGCGCGCGGAGAAGGCCGTGGAGAACCGCGAACAGGCGCCCCATGCCCTCCGCCTAGATCGGGGACGGAGCCCGAACTAATTCGGGCTCCGTCCCCGAACTCAGGATCGCATCATCCTTCTCGATCGGCAGCGGCTGGGTGTTGCGCGACACGACCCAGTCGGCGCGCGACTGGGGCGTGAACTGCGGCGCGTTGGCGCAGGCGTTGAACGAGAGGTAGATATGCCAGCGGTCTTCGGCCGAGAGGTTATGCCCCGAGGCGTGCAGCAGGTTGCAGTGGAAGAAGACGCACGTGCCCGCGGGTCCCACGATCGGCACTGGCGGCGCTGAGGAGCGCAGCACTTCGATCATGTCGCGCTTCGCCACCGCCCAGAACTTGTACGACGTGTTCTCGTCGTAATACGGCTCGATGCGCCCGCGCCGGTGGCTCCCCGGCACGACGTAGAGGGCGCCGTCCATCTCGGTCGAATCGGTCATCATCACCGCGAAGGTGCCCATATCGGGCCGCGTGCAGCCGTCGCGCTGCCAAGAGCCGTAGTCCTGGTGCCACATCCACACCGTGCCCTCGATGGCGGGCTTGGTGTTGATCTTCGTGTGATAGATGTACACCTCGTCGGTGCCGAGCGCCTGGCGTGTCGGCTCGAGCACGCGCGGCGTGCGCACGAGCGCGCGGAACGCCGCCGAGCGCGTCGCCCCGTCGGCCTCGTGCACGCGAAAGATGGAGCGCACGCCGCCCGTGCGCTCCCGAATCACGGTGTCCGCTTCGATCGCCGAGAGGCGCGCAGTCTCCGCGCGCAGCACCGCAGTCTCCGCCGGAGTGAAGAGCGCCGGAAAGATGACGTAGCCGTCACGCCGGTATTGCTCTAGCTGGGCCTCGGTCAATCGCATGCGGCGATGCTAGCATCGGCGCCAAGGAGGACATCACCATGGCACGCCTGATCACCGCGCTCGCCGCGCTCGCGCTGGCATTGCCTGCGGCGGCGCAATATCCCGAGAAACCGATGACGCTGCTCGCGGGTTACCCGCCCGGTGGCCTGGTCGACGTCGTCACGCGCCTCGTCGCCGAGGGCATGAAGCCGCATTTTCCGAGAGGCATCACGGTCGTGAATCGCCCGGGCGCAGCCGGGGCCGTGGCGGTAGCCGAGGTGGTGCGCGCCGCCCCGGACGGCTACACCATCGTTCTCACGCCGCACTCGGCGCTGGTCATCGCGGCGCAGATGCAGAACGTGGCCTACAAAACGCCCGACGACTACGACCCGATCCTCAACGTCGTCGCGTACTACCCGATGATCGCGGTGCGCACCGAGTCCGAGTACAAAACGATCCAGGACCTCATCGCCGATGCGAAAGCCAATCCCGGAAAGCTGCGCGTCGGCTCACCGGGCGAAGGAACTTCCAGCCACCTGAACCTCGAGGAACTGATGCGCGTCACCGGCGCGAAAATGGTCCATGTGCCATTCCAGGGCTGGGGCCAATCAAGCCCGGCGCTTCTCGGCGGGCACATCGAGGCGCTCGTCGCCCAGCCGGGCGAGCTGAGAGGCGCCGTGGACGGCAAGCGCATGCGGGTGCTTCTCAACTTTCGCCCGCAACGGCTGCCCAGCTTTGCCGACGTGCCGACGGCTAAGGAGGTTGGCTGGGATGTGGCGAACGGGGTTTGGTATTTGCTGCTTGCGCCGAAGGGCACGCCGGCGCCGGTAATCCGCTATATCCACGACGCCGCGAAGGCGGCGATCGAAGAACCGAAGTTCGCGGCCGATATGTCGAACCGCGGTATCGACGTCGACTATCGGCCGGGGCCGGCGCTGCGCGCCGACCTGTGGCGCGAGTACAAGCTGCATACCG
>JBHELS010000202.1:0-2814 GCA_046263015.1 Burkholderiales bacterium
AAAGAGCGCCTGGCGACGATGGGCACCGAGCCGCTCACGAGCACGCCCGAGGCGTTCGGTGCTTACATCAATAGCGAGATCGCCAAATGGGGCGACGTCATTCGCAAAGCGGGCTTGCGCGCCGAATGAGTTTCACTGCTCCATTATCACACTTGCCGCGAGCACCCTTACCTTCGCCAGCGCCCGCACCAACGTGCTCCTCGGCGCCGTGCACCTCGTGCTTTTCCTTGCCTACGCGATGCTTATTTTCGAGAAATGAGAAGCGCCACCGGGAGTTCGGCGAGGAGCTCCGCGAGCAGGCGCGAGCCACCGCGCTGCGTCGCGCCGCTGACCACGTCCTGGTAGTCGCCTTCGGGGAGCGCGAGGCGCGCCTCGCCCCAGAACGATCCCGTCGGCGCAGCCGCGTCGCCGAGCCGGCGCGCAAATAGGCGCGGCGCGATGGCGACTAATCGGTGCGCGCCGGCGCTGAGCGAGAACGCCAGAGCCTGCTCCTCGTAACCCGCGTCGGCATAGAGCGCGTGGTATGCGCCGCCGTGGAAAAGCGCGGGATGCGCGCGGCGTACGGCGAGGCCCTGGCGGATAATGTGCAGCTTGGCGAGGCCATCGCGCAGATCGCCGAGAAGCTCGGCGGGCTGCGGCGAGCGCTTCTCGAGCTCATCCAGCAAGCGCGATCTCGCCGCGTAGTCGACCGGCCGACGGTTGTCCGGATCGACGAGGCTCAAGTCGACAAGCTCGGTCCCCTGGTAGTAGTCGGGCACGCCGGGAGACGCCACCTTAACGAGCGTCTGCGAGAGCGACACGAGGAGGCCCAGGTGCGCGAGACGCGGCATGACCTCTGCCAGTTCCTTCAGGAAAAGCGGATTGGCTAGCGATTCGTTGACGAAGCGCTCGAGCGCTGCCTCGTATTCCGTGTCGGGGTTGATCCAGCTGGTTCGCCATTTCGCTTCGCGCACCGCTTTCAGCATGTAGGCCTTAAGGCGCTCGCGCAGGGACGCGCGCTCCTTTTCGTCGGCCGGGTGGCTAGGCCAGATGCCGACGAGCGCCTGGTAGAAGTGATATTCGTCGGCGCGCGAGGGGGCGGGCTCGCCGTGCAGCTCGGTGCGATGACTGCGATTGGCGAGGCTCCAGCGCCGAAGCCACAGCCGCCAGCCGCTCGCGAGCTCGGAGAGGACGGCGAGCCGCGCGCGCACGTCTTCCGAGCGCTTCGTATCGTGGGTCGAGCTCCCCAGCATGTCGTAGGGTGTGCGCTTCGCGCGCTGCTCGGCCGCGGCGTGAAACGCTTTCAGCGACAAGCCGAAATGCGACGGATGGCCGCCGACTTCGTTCAGCGCGAGCAGCCGGTTGTAGCGATAAAACGCGGTGTCCTCGTCGCCCTTCGCCACCACCGGAGCCGTGAACTGCTGGAAGCGCATGACAAAGCGCAGCATTTCCTGACGGCGCAAGCCCTCGGGCGGCGCGGCGTCCAGCGTCAGCACGCCATGCACGAAATCGAACACGCTCGGATCGGCGACGCGGCTCGCGCGCTTCGCGGCCTTCACGGCCCAGTCGATCCATTTGCGGTCGGTGGGCGAAAGGCCGCGCGAGCTGACATATGTGCGATAGACCGGAAAGCGCGCCGCGATCTCGGCTAACGCCTTGCGCAGTCCGGTCGCGGTGTGGTCGCGCGTATGGCGGCTGCCGGCCGCGATGCGCGCGAGCCAGTTCGAGAGCATGAAAAGCTCGGCCGCGAGCGTCGTATTCATGATCAGGTTTCGGCTCACCACCGAGATCTCGGCGAAGCTCGCGCGCTCGCCAGTGAAGCGCTGGTAGACGCGGTCGAAGTGCGGCTCGGCGGCGCGCTCGACGTACACGTCGGTGAGCAGATTGACGTACGGATAACCGGTCGTGCCATGCACCGGCCAGTCCTCGGGAAGCTGCTCGTACGGCGCGAGAATCTTCTCCACCACGATCCACGGGCGATTGAAGGTCTCGTTCAGGCGCTCGAGATACTCGCGCGGGTCGCCGAGACCATCCGGGTGGTCGATTCGCAGGCCGTCGATGCCGCCGCGCCGGGCGAGGCGCGTGATGAGCGCGTGCGTCGCCTCGAACACCGTGCGGTCCTCGACGCGCACGCCGGCGAGGTCGGTGATCTCGAAGAAGCGGCGATAGTTGATCTCGTCGGACGCGACGCGCCAATAGGCCAATCGGTAGTGCTGCTGCTCGAGGATGCGATGCAGCATAAGCGGGTCCCTGACCGGCTTCTTGAGATTGCGTGTGCTCTTCGCGTTGAGCGGGAAGCGGTGGCCGTAGTAGCGCACGCTCCAGCGTCCGCCCTTGCTCTCCAGCTTGAGCTCTCCCGCCTCCAGCGCCTCGCCGTAGTGTCTTCCGAGCACCGGCAGGAGCAGCTTGCCGCGGCTCCAGTCGATGTCGAAGAACCTGGCATAGGGCGAGGCGCGGCCCTTTTCGAGCACATCGAGCCACCAGGCGTTGTCGGCGTGCAGCACGCCCATGTGGTTCGGCACGAGGTCGGGAATGAGGCCCATGCCATGGCTGCGCAGCGTGTCGATCAGCTTGCGCAGCTCGGCCTCGGTGCCGATCTCGGGATTCACCGCGTTGTGATCGATGACGTCGTAGCCATGCGTGCTGCCCGGGCGCGCTTTGAGGAAAGGCGATGAGTAGAGGTGGCTCACGCCGAGGCGCGCGAGGTAGGGCACGAGCTCGAGCGCGTCGCTGAAGCGGAAGCCCTTGTGGAATTGCAGCCGATACGTGGCATCGGGCACGCGCTGCGGCCGGCCGCGCGCGATCGCGCGCTCGGCCATCGCCTCCACCGTCGCC
>JBHELS010000203.1:0-6760 GCA_046263015.1 Burkholderiales bacterium
TACCTCGATCTCAAGGACGCGCGCGTCGAGTCGGCGATCGCGATGGTGCACCAGCGCTTCTCGACCAATACCTTCCCGTCGTGGGACCTCGCGCACCCCTTCCGCCTCGTCTGCCACAACGGCGAGATCAACACGCTGCGCGGCAACGTCAACTGGATCCGTGCTCGCCAGGGCGCCATCTCCTCGCCGATCCTCGGCGATGACCTGCGGAAGATCTGGCCGCTCATCTACGCCGGCCAGTCGGACTCCGCTTCCTTCGACAATGCCCTCGAACTATTGGTGATGGGCGGCTATTCGGTCGCGCACGCCATGACGATGATGATCCCGGAGGCGTGGGAGCAGCACACGCTGATGGATCCGCAGCGCCGCGCGTTCTACGAGTACCACGCGGCGATGATGGAGCCCTGGGACGGCCCGGCATCGATCGCCTTCACGGACGGCCGCCAGATCGGCGCCACGCTCGACCGCAACGGCCTGCGCCCTTCCCGCTACATCGTCACCGACGACGATCTCGTCATCATGGGCTCCGAATGCGGCTGCCTGCCGGTGCCGGAGGAGCGCATCGTCAAGAAGTGGCGCTTGCAGCCCGGCAAGATGTTCCTCGTCGACCTCGAGAAGGGCCGCATCATCGACGACAAGGAGCTCAAGGATTCGCTCGCGAGCAGCAAACCGTACGCCGAGTGGATCGAGCGCATCCGCGTCAAGCTCGACGAGGTCGAAAGCGAGAAGACGCAGCCCTTGAAGTCGAAGGTGCCACTCCTCGACCGCCAGCAAGCCTTCGGCTACACGCAGGAAGACCTGAAGTTCATCGTGCAGCCGATGACCGCCGCGGGCGAGGAGCCTATCGGCTCGATGGGCAACGATTCGCCGCTCGCGGTGCTCTCCAACAAAGACAAGACGCTCTACCACTACTTCAAGCAACTCTTCGCCCAGGTCACCAACCCGGCGATCGACCCGATTCGCGAGGAGCTGGTGATGTCGCTCGTCTCGTTCATCGGGCCGAAGCCCAACCTGCTCGGCATCGACGAGCTGAATCCGCCGCTGCGCCTGGAAGTTTCCCAGCCGGTGCTGGACTTCTACGAGATGGAGAAGATCCGGCACATCGAGCGCTACACCGGCGGCAAGTTCAAGTCCTGGGAGCTCGACATCACCTATCCCGTCGCCTGGGGAAAGGAGGCGGTCGAAGCGCGCCTCGCCTCGCTCGCCGCGCAGGCCGAGGATGCAGTGCGCTCCGGCTACTCGATCATCGTCATCTCCGACCGGCTGGTCGACCGGGAGCGCGTCGCCATTCCGGCGCTGCTCGCGCTCTCCGCCATCCACCAGCACCTGGTCGGCAAGGGCTTGCGTACCTCCACTGGCCTGGTGGTGGAAACCGGCAGCGCGCGCGAGGTGCATCACTTCGCGCTACTCGGTGGCTACGGCGCCGAAGCGGTCCACCCGTATCTCGCGCTCGAGAGCGTCATCGCGCTCAGCAGCTCGAACGCCTCGAAGGCGATCAAGAACTACGTCAAGGCGATCGGCAAGGGCCTGAAGAAGGTGATGTCGAAGATGGGCATCTCCACCTACATGTCCTACACCGGGTCGCAGATCTTCGAGGCGGTTGGACTTGCACGCTCACTCGTCGACAAGTACTTCACCGGCACGGCGAGCAACATCGAAGGCATCGACCTCTTCGACCTCGCGGAAGAGGCGATTCGCGTGCACCGCGCCGCTTTCGATGAGCGCGACCCGGTGCTCGCGAGCATGCTTGACGCCGGAGGCGAGTACGCTTGGCGCGTACGAGGCGAGGACCACGCCTGGACGCCTGATTCAATTGCCAAGCTGCAGCACGCGGCGCGCGCCAATTCCCACGCGACGTACAAGGAATACGCCGCGATCATCAACGATCAGTCCCGGCGGCACATGACTTTCCGCGGCCTCTTCGAGTTCCGCTTCGGCCAGTGCAAGCCCGTGCCGATCGAGGAGGTGGAGCCGGCGGCTGAGATCGTCAAGCGCTTCTCGACCGGCGCGATGTCGCTCGGCTCCATCTCGACCGAAGCGCACACCACCCTCGCCATCGCCATGAACCGCATCGGCGGCAAGTCGAATACCGGCGAAGGCGGCGAGGACCGCCGGCGTTATGCGCCGGTGAAAGCGGGGGAATCGCTGCAGTCGCGCCTCGGCAATGGCCGCGTCGAGGTCGATATCCCGCTCGTCGAAGGCGACTCGCTGAAATCCAAGATCAAGCAGGTCGCCTCCGGGCGCTTCGGCGTCACCGCCGAGTACCTCGCGAGCGCCGAGATGCTGCAGATCAAGATCGCGCAAGGCGCGAAGCCCGGCGAAGGGGGGCAGCTTCCGGGGCGCAAGGTTTCCGAGTACATCGCCGAGCTTCGCTATGCGACTCCGGGTGTCGAGCTCATTTCGCCGCCACCGCACCACGACATCTACTCGATCGAGGACCTGGCGCAGCTCATTCACGACCTCAAGAACTCCAATCCACAAGCCGCGATCTCGGTGAAGCTCGTCTCCGAGGTCGGTGTCGGCACGATCGCCGCCGGCGTCGCGAAAGGCAAGGCCGATCACGTCACGATCGCCGGCCACGACGGCGGCACCGGCGCCTCGCCCTGGTCGTCGATCAAGCACGCCGGCACGCCGTGGGAGCTCGGACTTGCCGAGACGCAGCAGACGCTCGTGCTCAATCGTCTGCGCGGCCGCATCGCGGTGCAGGTCGACGGCCAGATGAAGACCGGCCGCGACGTGGTCGTCGGCGCCATCCTCGGCGCCGATGAGTTCGGCTTCGCTACCGCGCCGCTCGTGGTCGAGGGCTGCATCATGATGAGGAAGTGCCACCTCAACACCTGTCCGGTGGGCGTGGCGACGCAGGACCCGGAGCTGCGACGCAAGTTCGAGGGCAAGCCCGAGCACGTGGTGAACTACTTCTTCTTCGTCGCCGAGGAAGTGCGCGAGCTGATGGCGCAGCTCGGCGTAAGGAAGCTCGACGAATTGATTGGCCGCACCGATCTTCTCGACACCCGCAAAGGCATCGAGCACTGGAAGGCGCGCGGGCTCGACTTCTCGCGCGTCTTCGCGATGCCGAAGATGCCGCAGGAAGTGAAGCTCTACCGTTGCGAGAGCCAGGCGCACGGCCTCGAGAAGGCGCTCGACAACCGCATCATCGAGCTCGCTCAAGCGGCGCTCGAGCGGCGCGAGAAGGTGACGATCGAGATGCCGATCCGCAACATCAACCGCACCGTCGGCACGATGCTCTCGTCGCAGATCGCCAAGCGCTACGGCCACGAAGGTCTGCCCGACGACACCATCCATGTGCGCCTCGCGGGCTCGGCCGGCCAGAGCTTCGGTGCCTTCCTTGCGCACGGTGTGACGCTTGATCTCGTCGGCGACACCAACGATTACTGCGGCAAGGGACTCTCCGGCGGCCGCATTTCCGTGCAGCCTTCGCCCAAGTTCCGCGGCGAGCCGGCGGAGAACATCATCACCGGCAACGTCGTCCTCTATGGCGCGATCGCCGGCGAAGCGTACTTCCGCGGCGTCGCGGGCGAGCGCTTTGCCGTGCGCAACTCCGGTGCCCGGGCAGTGGTGGAAGGCGTGGGTGACCATGGCTGCGAGTACATGACCGGCGGCACCGTTCTCGTCCTCGGTATGACGGGCCGCAACTTTGCGGCTGGAATGTCGGGCGGTATCGCCTATGTGCTCGACCTCGAAGGCGAGTTCGCCAGGCGCTGCAACAGTGCCATGGTCGATCTTGAGCCCCTCCTCCCGGAATCGGAGCAGCAGGCGAAGCTCGCGCGCGAGCTTTGGCACGGCGGCGAGTCCGACGAGGCCATCGTGCGCCGCCTGGTCGAGCACCACGCGAAGTACACCGGCTCCAAGCGCGCAACCGACATCCTCGCCAACTGGGCGCAGTATCGGCCGCGCTTCGTCAAGGTGTTTCCGAAGGAATATCGCCGGGCGCTGGGCGAGCTCGCCGTACACCGCAGCAAGGTCGCCGCGTAATGGGCAAGATCACCGGGTTCCTCGAGCACGAGCGGCTCGAGGAGCCGCACGAAGCCGCCGAGGCGCGCAAGAAGCATTACCGCGAGTTCTATCTGCGCCTTGCCGACGACGCGGCCGGCCTGCAGGGCGCCCGCTGCATGGACTGCGGCATTCCGTTTTGCCAGAGTGGCTGCCCGGTCAATAACATCATCCCGGACTGGAACGATCTCGTTTACCGGCAGGACTGGAAAAGCGCGATCGACGTGCTGCACTCGACGAACAACTTTCCCGAGTTCACCGGGCGAATCTGCCCGGCGCCGTGCGAAGAGGCGTGCGTACTTCGCATCAACGCCGATCCCGTGGGCATCAAGTCGATTGAGCACGCGATCGCCGATAAGGCGTGGGAAGAAGGCTGGGTGCGGCCGCAGCGCGCGGCGCACCTGACGGGCCGGCGCGTTGCCGTCATCGGTTCCGGCCCGGCCGGCCTTGCCTGCGCGCAGCAGCTCGCGCGCGCCGGCCACGAAGTCACCGTATTCGAAAAGAGCGACCGCATCGGCGGCCTCCTTCGCTACGGCATCCCGGATTTCAAGCTCGACAAGGGCGTGATCGACCGGCGGCTCGATCAGCTGCGCGCCGAGGGCGTCAAGTTTCGCGCCGGCATCTACGTCGGCGCGAAGCCGCCCGCGCGCGGCGTTGCGAGCGATGCGCGCGAGAGCCTCCATCCGCAATCGCTGCTTGCGCAATTCGACGCCGTGGTTCTCGCTGCCGGAGCGGAGCAACCGCGCGACCTGCCGATCCCGGGCCGTGAGCTCGAGGGCGTGCATTTCGCGATGGAGTTCCTGCCACTGCAGAATAAGCGCGTCGCGGGCGACACGCAGGTGCGCGATCTCTGGGCGAGCGACAAGCACGTGATCATCATCGGCGGCGGCGACACCGGCTCGGACTGCGTCGGTACCTCGAACCGGCACGGGGCGAAGTCGGTCACGCAGTTCGAGCTTTTGCCGATGCCGCCCGACGTGGAGCGCAATCCCGTCTGGCCCTACTGGCCGACGCGGCTTCGCACCTCTTCGTCGCACGAGGAAGGGGTGCAGCGCGATTGGTCGATCGCGACCAAGGAATTCATCGGCGAAGCCGGCCGCGTCAAGGCGCTGCGTGCGGTGCGACTCGAGTGGCAGGACGGCAAGCCGCACGAGATGCCGGGCACCGAGTTCGACATGCCGGCCGATCTCGTGCTTCTCGCGATGGGATTCGTCTCGCCGCTGGAATCGCTTTTGGAAGAGCTCGGCGTGCAGAAGGACGCGCGGGGTAATGCGAAGGCGGCAACCGACGGAACGGGGGCCTATGCGACTTCGGTGCCGAAGGTTTTCGCTGCCGGGGACACGCGTCGCGGCCAGTCGCTCGTCGTCTGGGCGATCCGCGAAGGGCGCCAATGCGCGCGCGCGGTGGACGAGTTCCTCATGGGCTTTTCAGAGCTGCCGCGCTGAGCGCGAGCAACGCAAAAGAAGCGAGCCAGTGCTCGCCGGCGTAATCGCCACCCACCACGTGCGCTAGTGCGGCGCCGATCAGGCGCTCGGCCGCTGCGCTATTTCCCAATCGCTGGAAGCACCACGCGCGCGATAGGCAAAGGCCATCCAGATGGCTCTGCTTGGGATCGGCATGGTCAAGCACCGTGGGTGGGTCGGTGAGTGTGCCAAAGCCGCGCGGCGCAAAGCGCCCGAGCCAGGCGTTGAATTCACCGGCCTCCATCACTTCGCGCATCAGCAGCGCCTCGACCAGGATGGGTGAGAGAAAATCGTCGAGCGAAGGCTCGTAGGCAAGCGGCGCATCCCTGTCCTTGCCATACCAGCGACGTGCGCTTTTTCCAATCTCCAACTCAAGAGCGATATGGTTCGCGGCCCGCGCATAGTCGAGCGCGAGAATGCAGGCAAAGGCGCTGTTGCCATGGCTGCCCGCACGCACCGGATACGGCGCCTGCGCGAGGTAGTCACGAAAGCGGCCCGCCAGGTGGTTTGCCAGCGCCTCGAGCGCATGCGCGCAGCGTGCCTTTGCCGCCAGCGCTTCCGCCTGCAACTCGAGCAGCCATGCCCAGCCGTAGGGCCGCTCGAAGGTGCGTCCGGCAGCGCTGCGGAAATACGCGAGCTCGCGCTCGAGCGTAGCGGCGTTGAGGTGCTTGTCCAGCGCATTGCGGATTTGCAGCGCTTCTTGCGAAGCCGGATAGAGCCGCAGCACTCGCAGGAGCAGCCAGTGCATGTGTACCGCCGAATGCCAGTCGTAGCTGCCGTAGAAGGCGGGATGCCGCTCGCGCTCGGCTGCGCTGTCCTCGGCCGCATTCATCAGGTGTTGCACATGCCGCGGATATTCGCGATCGATGTTCGCGAGCGCGACCTGCGCCAGGCGGCGTGCGATCTCTGAAGTCAGCACCGGAATCGATATTAGCTAAAATGCCCCGATGCCCCTTGATGTCGTGGTGCTCGCCGCCGGTCAGGGCAAGCGCATGCGCTCCACTCTGCCGAAGGTGCTGCATGGTCTCGGCGGTCGGCCGTTGCTCGCCCATGTCCTCGAGAGCGCGCGCTCGCTCGGCGCGCGGCGCACGGTCGTCGTCCATGGCCATGGCGCCGACGCGGTGCGCGCGGCGTTCAAAGCGTCAGACGTGCAATGGGTGCTACAAGCAGAGCAGCTCGGCACCGGTCACGCCGTGCAGCAGGCGCTGCCGCAGCTCTCGAGCGACGCCCAGGTGCTCATCCTCTATGGCGATGTGCCGCTCGTGCGCGTCGCGACGCTCAAGCGT
>JBHELS010000204.1:0-23922 GCA_046263015.1 Burkholderiales bacterium
GCGCACGCAGCGCCCGTCTTTCACGTCGATGGCGGGAATGATCAGCACGGCAACACTGGGGGGACCACGGCGCGCGAGGCCGTTAATCGAGCGGTTGAATCAAGGACGCCAGCGGAGGAAGTTGGAGAGGAGCTGAAGGCCGGCGGACTGGCTCTTTTCAGGGTGAAACTGTACCGCGAAGATGTTATCCCGGGCGACGGCGCAGGTAAAGGGCGCGCCATAGACGCAACTTGCCGCGCTCAGCGCGCGATCCGCGGGCGCCGGATAGTAGCTGTGCACGAAATAGAAGCGGCTGCGGTCGCCAATTCCGGCCCAGAGTGGATGCGCTTTGTCCTGGAGCACTTGGTTCCATCCCATGTGCGGGATCTTGAGCCCGGTCACGGAGAAGCGCGGTACCGTCCCCTCGAGGAGGCCAAGGCCTGGGGTGTCCCCTTCCTCGCCGTGCTGGAAGAGCATCTGCAGGCCGAGACAGATCCCAAGGTAAGGTTTGCTCGCCAAAGCCTCGAGCACCGCCTCGCGGGCGCCGCTCGCCTTCAGGCTTCGCATGCAATCGGGAAGCGCACCCTGCCCGGGCACGACCACGCGCTCGGCTGAGCGGATCATTTCCGGCTCCGCGGTCACAAGGATCTGCGCCTCGGGAGCGACGTGCTCGAGCGCTTTCGACACCGAGCGCAGGTTGCCCATCCCGTAATCGACCACCGCGATGCGCACGACAGTCGCGCTAGAGCGTTCCCTTCGTCGAGGGAACGACGCTCGGCGCACGCGGGTCGCGCTCGAGGGCCGCACGCAGCGCGCGCGCAAACGCCTTGAACATGGTCTCGCACTGGTGATGCGCGTTGTCGCCGCGAAGGTTGTCGATGTGCAGCGTCACCTGCGCATGATTGACGAAGCCCTGGAAGAACTCGTGCACCAGATCGACATCGAACTCGCCAATCAGCCCGCGGGTGAATTTCACGTGGTACTCGAGGCCTGGGCGGCCGGAGAAATCGATGACCACCCGCGAGAGCGCCTCGTCGAGCGGCACGTAGGCATGGCCGAAGCGGCGTACGCCCGCTTTGTCGCCCGCGGCGCGGGCGCACGCCTGGCCGAAGGTGATGCCGATGTCCTCCACGGTGTGGTGCGCATCGATGTGCAGGTCTCCCTTCGCTTCGATATCAAGGTCGAGGAGGCCGTGCCGGGCGACCT
Source organism: Burkholderiales bacterium (assembly GCA_046263015.1). Taxonomy (GTDB): domain Bacteria; phylum Pseudomonadota; class Gammaproteobacteria; order Burkholderiales; family SG8-39; genus SCGC-AG-212-J23. The sequence goes on from JBHELS010000204.1 coordinate 1,186, forward strand.
GATCGAGCATGTGCTCGAGGAACGGGATGCCGGTTGTGAGGCGCGCCGTGCCGCTGCCGTCGAGATCGACGCGCACGCGGATCTGCGTCTCCTTCGTATTGCGAACGACTTCGGCACTGCGCATAGGATGAGGGCCGTCAGAGCGCTTCCTTGAGCGCGTTGAGCAGTATACGGTTTTCCTCCGGCGTGCCGACGGTGATGCGCAGGCAATGGGCAAGCGCGGGATGGAGCTTGCGCACAAGTACGCCTTGTCGTGCGAGCGCCTCATAGGTGCGCTCCGCATTTCCTACGCGCACCAGATAGAAGTTGGCGCGCGAGGGGAAAACGTGCACGCCCGGCATGGCGGCGAGCGCTACACCGAGTCGCTCGCGCTCGGCGCGGATTTCGGCCGCCTGGGCTTCGAGGACATCGAGATGCTCGAGGACGAAGAGCGCCGCCGCTTCGGTGAGCACGTTGATGTTGTACACCTGGCGCACTTTGTTCAACTCGCGGATCCATTCGGCACGACCGGCGAGATAGCCGAGGCGGATGCCGGCGAGGCCGAGCTTCGAGACCGTGCGCAGCACGAGGAGATTCTCGTGACGCGCGAGCTCGTGCATGAACGTTTCGCCGGCGAACACATGGTAGGCCTCGTCGAGCACGACGACGCCCGGCGCCGCCTCGATGACGCGCAGCACGTCGCTTCGAGGATAGAGGACACCGGTCGGATTGTTCGGATACGCGAGGAAGACGAGCGCCGGACGCTCGGCGCGCATGCGCGCGATGAAGGCGTCGGTGTCGAGTGAAAAATCATCGCGCAGCGGCACGGCAACGACGCGCATGCCAGTGAACGCGGCGTTCATGCTGTACATCACGAAGGTCGGCGCCGGATACATGAGCGCCGCGCCCGGTCGCGAGAGCGCGAGGGTCAGGATCTGGATCAGGTCGTCCGAGCCGTTGCCAAGGAGAAGTTCCATCCCGGGCGGCACGCCCATCCTGCGCGCGATGAGCTCGCGCAAGCGTCCGGGGTTGGGCTCGGGATAGCGATTGAGCTCGACGCGCGCAAGCCGGTCCGCGAGCTCGCGACGCAAGGCGGGCGGCAGCGGAAAGGGATTTTCCATGGCGTCGAGCTTCACCATGCCCGCCGCGTGCGGCACCGCATAGGCGCTCATCGCCAGGATCTCGGGGCGGATCAGGTCCTCGGGCTTCATTCGAATCTCATCCGAGCGGCGCGCGCATGCGCGGGCAGGCCTTCTGCGTCCGCGAGCGTGGCGGCCACGCCTCCGAGGCGCGCGGCCGCGGCCTGCGACACTTCGATGATGCTGGTGCGCTTCTGAAAGTCGTATACCCCGAGTGGCGACGAAAAGCGCGCGCTGCCCGCCGTCGGCAGCACGTGGTTGGGACCGGCGCAGTAGTCGCCGATCGCTTCGGAGCTCCAGCGGCCGAGAAAGATAGCGCCCGCATTTTCGATCCTCGGCAACCAGGCCTCCGGCTCGGCGAGCGCGAGCTCAAGATGCTCTGGCGCGAGGCGGCTCGCAATGGCGCAAGCCTCGTCAAGGTCCTGCGTATGGATGAGGCCACCGCGCGTCTCGAGGGAACGCGCGATCACATCCTTGCGCGCCATCGTGCCAAGCAGCCGCTCCATCGCCGCGGCGACGGCGTCGATATGGCGCTCATCCGGTGAAAGGAGGAGCGCCTGCGCGGCCTCGTCGTGCTCTGCTTGGGAGAAGAGGTCCATCGCCAGCCAGTCGGCGCTCGCGCTGCCATCGCTGATCACCAGGATCTCGGAGGGCCCGGCCAGCATGTCGATGCCGACCTCGCCGAACACCTGGCGTTTGGCCTCGGCGACGTAGAGGTTGCCCGGGCCGACGATCTTGTCGACGCGCGCGATCGAGGCCGTGCCGTAGGCGAGCGCGCCGACCGCATGCGCGCCACCGAGCGCGAGCACGCGGTCGACGCCGGCGAGCGCGGCGGCAGCGAGCACGGTCGGCGCGGGATTCGGGCTCACCATGATGAGCTCGCGCACACCCGCGACCTTGGCGGGCACCGCGTTCATGAGCACCGACGATGGATAGGCGGCCTTGCCGCCCGGCACGTAAAGCCCAACGCGCCCGAGCGCGCTTACGCGCTGGCCAAGACGCGTGCCGTCCGGCTCGCGATAGTCCCACGAGCGCTGCAGCTGACGCTGATGGAAGGCGCGGATGCGCTCGTATGCGGCGCCGAGCGCATCGCGCTCAAGCGAAGGCAGCGCCTCGAGCGCGGAGCCGAGACGGGAGGTGACATCCAGTTCCTCGAAGGTCGCGGCGCTCGAGTGATCGAAGCGCTGCGCGTACTCGATCAGCGCTCGGTCGCCGCGCGAGCGTACGTCCGCGAGGATGGCGCGCACGGCTTGCTCGATTTTCGCGTCGCGGGCACCCGAGAAGCGCAGTCGCTCGAGCGCGGCCTCGAAGCCGGGCTCGCGCGTGGCGAGGCGCCGCAGCTTCACGGCACCGCCTTAGCGAAAGCGTCGATCAGCGGCTGGAGCGCGGCGCGCTTGGTCTTGAGCGCGGCCTGGTTGACGATCAGACGCGCCGAGACCGGCAGGATCTCTTCCACGGCGACCAGGCCGTTTTCGCGCAGGGTGCGGCCGCTCGCCACCAAATCCACGATGGCATCGGCGAGGCCGGTCAAGGGGGCGAGCTCCATCGAGCCGTATAGTCGAATCAGGTCGACGTGCAAACCCTTGGCCGCGAAGTGCTCACGCGCGGTATTCACATACTTCGTTGCGACGCGAAGCCGCGCGCCTTGAGCGACCGCCGCTTCATAGTCGAACCCCTTGCGCACAGCCACCACCATACGGCAGCGCGCGATGCCGAGATCAAGCGGCTGGTAAAGACCCTCGCCGCCGTGCTCGACCAGCACATCGCGGCCGGCGACGCCGAGATCCGCGCCGCCGTGCTGAACGTAGGTGGGTGTATCCGAGGCGCGCACCATGATGAGCCGCAGATCACGGCGGGACGTATCGATGACCAGGCGCCGCGAGCGCTCCGGATCCTCTCGCGGATGGATGCCGACACGCTCGAGGAGCGGCCGCGTCTCCTCGAGGATGCGACCTTTCGACAGGGCAAGGCTCACCGACATGGGAGGAATGAAAAGGGCCCCGAAGGGCCCGAGCACTTTGATTAGGAAGCAAATTTTAGCTGAAACGCTCGACTCGGGCGCCGAGCGCGCCGAGCTTCGCCTCGAGCGCCTCGTAGCCGCGGTCGAGGTGATAGATGCGATCGACGATTGTTTCGCCCTGCGCCACGAGGCCGGCGATAACGAGCCCGGCGGAGGCGCGCAGATCGGTCGCCATGACGCTCGCGCCCTGCAAGCGCTCGACGCCGCGCACCACGGCGCTATTGCCCTGGATCGAGATATCGGCGCCGAGCCGCTGGAGTTCGAGCGCGTGCATGAAGCGGTTCTCGAAAATCGTCTCGGTGATGACCGCCGTACCGTGGGCGACGGCGGCAAGCGCCATGAACTGCGCCTGCATGTCGGTCGCGAAACCCGGGTACGGCGCGGTGCGCACGCTGACCGCCGCCGGGCGCCCCGCGGCTTCGAGTTCGATCGACACCCCATCGACCGCGATGCGCACGCCCGCTTCGCGCAGCTTCTCGAGCGTCGCGTCGAGCGACGCGGGGCCCGCACCGACGAGCCGTACCCGTCCGCCGGCGGCCGCCGCCGCCGCGAGATAGGTCCCGGTTTCGATCCGGTCGGGCATCACCGCGTGCTCGGCGCCGTGCAACGAGGGCACACCTTCGATGCGCACCACGTCGCTACCCGCACCGTCGATGCGGGCGCCCATGGCCACCAGGCAGCGCGCGAGATCGACCACCTCAGGCTCACGCGCGGCGTTTTCAATGAAGGTCGTGCCTTCCGCGAGCGTCGCCGCCATCATCAGGTTTTCCGTGCCCGTCACGGTCACCATGTCCATGACGATGCGCGCACCGCGCAGCCGCTCGACATGGGCGTTCATGTAGCCGTGCTCGATTTCAATGGTGGCGCCCATCGCCTGCAGACCTTTGACATGCTGGTCGACCGGCCGCAGGCCGATCGCGCACCCACCCGGTAGCGATACGCGCGCACGCCCGCAGCGAGCAAGAAGCGGCCCCAGGACGAGCACCGAAGCGCGCATGGTCTTCACTAGGTCGTACGACGCGACGGGCTGCGAGACCTGGCCCGCGCGTAGGAGCATGCGGCCCTCGGCAGGCGGGGCCGCCTCGACACCCATCTGGCGCAGGAGCTTCGCCATGGTCCTCACGTCCATAAGCTGCGGGACGTTTGTCAGGCGCAACGGTTCGGCGCTGAGGAGCGCCGCGCACATGATGGGCAGCGCGGCGTTCTTCGCACCGGAAATGCGCACCTCGCCTTCGAGCGGCTGGCCGCCGCGGATGCGAAGCTTATCCATCGGCGCGCCACTCTTGCGGCGTGAGGGTGCGCATGGAAAGCGCATGAATCTCCTCGCGCATGCGATCGCCGAGGGTTGCATACACGAGCTGGTGGCGCTGCACACGATTGCGGCCCGCGAATTGCGCGGAAACGATGAGCGCCTGGAAGTGTTGGCCGTCGCCGGCGACTTCGACGTGATCGCAGGTGAGCCCGGATTCGATGGTGCGCTTGACGCTCTCGGGTGTGACCATCAGTACCTCAGTTTGTAGCCCAGTCGAAGCAGCCAAAGATTCAAAGTCGATACGGCGATGAGGAAGAGCGCCACTATGGTAAGGCTCGCGGCCGGCGGGAAGTCCGAAACGCCGAAAAACCCATAGCGAAAGCCGTCCACCAGGTAGAAGAAGGGATTCGCATGGGAGAGGCGCTGCCAGAACGCGGGCAAGGAATGGATCGAATAGAAAACGCCGGAGAGGAAGGTGAGCGGCATGACCACGAAGTTCTGGAAGGCGGCGAGCTGGTCGATTTTTTCGGACAAAACGCCGGCGATCAGACCGAGTGTGCCGAGGAGCGCGGCGCCAAGGAGCGCAAAAGCAAGCACCCACAGCGGGGCTTGCAGCCGCAATTCGACGAACCACACCGTGACGGCGAGAACGCCGGCGCCGACCACGAGACCTCGCACGATCGAGGCGACGACATAAGCCGCAAAAAATTCCAGATACGAAACGGGAGAGAGCAGCACGAAAACGATGTTGCCGGTGATCTTCGACTGGATCAGGCTCGATGAGCTGTTGGCAAACGCGTTTTGCAGCACGCTCATCATGACGAGCCCTGGCACGAGAAACGAGGTGTAGCGCACGCCTTCGTAGACGTTGACGCGGCCTTCGAGCGCGTGGCCGAAAATGACGAGATAAAGGAGCGCGGTCAAAACCGGGGCGGCAACGGTCTGGATGCTGACCTTGAAAAAGCGCAGCAGCTCCTTTTCGCAAAGCGTGGCGAAGCGCCTCATGCGGAGCGCCCGGTCAGCCGCAGGAACACTTCCTCGAGATCCGGGGGATGGACTTCCATCTCGCGAATCGCAACCCCCGCCTCGCGCAGCCGCACGAGCGCCTGCTCAAGCTCTCGATAGCTCGCAAGGCGCAGGCGGAATCGCGCTCCGTCAGCGCTCAACAGGCGACCTGGGACGCCGGCAGGCAGTCCTCCCTCCTCGAGATGCAGGCGCAATTCCAAGCCCGAGAAGCTGCCAAGAAGGTTGCGGGTCGTATCGAGCGCGGCGATGCGCCCGTCTTTGAGCATGGCAATGCGCTCGCAGTAGGCTTCCGCCTCCTCGAGGTAATGGGTGGTCAGGACGATCGTGTGGCCGTCGTCGTTCAACCGCCGCACGAACTGCCACAGACCCTGACGGAGCTCCACATCCACCCCGGCGGTCGGCTCATCGAGGACGATCACCGGCGGCTTGTGCACCAGCGCCTGCGCGACCAGCACGCGGCGCTTCATGCCGCCGGAGAGCGATCGCATGTTGGCGTCCGCCTTCGAAATCAAATCGAGGTGGTGCATGACCTCGTCAATCCAGGCGTCATTGCGCGCGAGTCCGTAGTAGCCCGACTGCAGCCGCAGCGTCTCGCGCACGCTGAAAAACGGATCAAAGACCAATTCCTGCGGCACGACACCGAGCAGGCGGCGTGCACGGCGATAATCGCGCTGCACATCGGCGCCCATCACCGCGGCGCAGCCGGTGTCCGGACGTACGAGTCCCGCGATGACATTGATGAGCGTCGTCTTGCCGGCGCCGTTCGGACCGAGGAGCCCGAAGAACTCGCCTTCGGCGACGGTCAGGCTGACACCGGCGAGCGCACGCAACGCGCCGTAGCGCTTGGCGACGCCCGTCACTTCTATCGCGTTCAGGACGCGGGCAGCAGCCGGTCCACGCCGTAGAGGCGCGCGATGGTACGAAGCGATTCGGGAAGATTACTGAACGCTACTGAGCGCTCGTGCACCCGCGCCTCGCGCAGCCAGGCAAGAAGAAGCGCGAGAAGAGCCGAATCCATTTCGCTCACCTCCGCAAGGTCCACGGTCTGCACGCCGTCCGCGAGATAGCGGCGTCCTTCCTCAAGGATCGCGGCCGCATTGGCGAGCGTCACTGGCCCCGAGACGATCATGCGCGCTCCCTCGCGACGTATCATTTCGAGGCCGCGGGCGTCGCGCTCTCGAGGCTCCTATTCTTCGTGGTCAGATTCTTGACGAGACCGTCGATGCCGGCTTCGCGCACCACGTTATTGAACTCCGTGCGGTAGTTCGCGACCAGGCTCACGCCGCCCACCATGACGTCGTAGACCTTCCAGCCCGAGGCGGTCTTTTCCATGCTGTAGTCGATCGGCACCGGCTGCGTGCCTGGCTGGAGCACTCGCACCTGCACCGTGACATCGGTGTCGGTGGGCTTTGCGCGCAACGGCCGAAAATCGAACTTCTGCGTGCTGTATGCGGCGAGCGCGCTTGCGTAGGTGCGCACAAGCAGGGTGCGGAACTCCTCGACCAGGCGTTTCTTCTGCTCCGGCGTCGCCTTGTTCCAGCTCTGGCCGAGCGCGAGGGCGGTCATGGCGCCGAAATTGAAGTGCGGCAGAACCTTGGCGTCGATCAGCTGCACGAGCTTCGCCCGGTTCCCGGCCTGGATGTCGTTGTCCTTGGTGATGAGATCGACGACGTCGAGCGTTACGCTCTTCACCAACTGATCGGGCGGCGTGTCCTGCGCGGACACGAACGGTGAAGCGAGCAGCCCGGCAGCGAGCGCGAGCGCCTTAACGAGGATTCTTAGGTTCGTCATCTTCCGGTTCCTTCTCGCGGGGCGGGCGCCCGTCGTAGACAAGGCTGCGACGGCGCTGGAAGTAAGCGTCGCGTTGAAAGACGTACTTGTCGAGCGCGGCTTCCTCCAGGATGCGGCTCGCGTCGAGCAGATCGGCGCGCAGCTGCGTAAAGCGAACCGCCCACAGACCGTACTGCAAATGGTAGGGGCGCACTTCGCCGAGCGGGTCGGTATAGACGTCGAGGCCCGTGCCGAGGGCGTCTCGCACATCGCTCGAGCCGAGGAACGGCAGCACGATGTACGGCCCGGGACGCGCGCCCCAGCGGCCGAAGGTCTGGCCGAAGTCCTCGTTGTGCTTCTCGTAGCCCATGTCGGTGGCGACGTCATGAATGCCGAATAAGCCGATGGTGGTATTAAACGCAACGCGCGCCCAATCGCTGACACCGTCTTCGAACTTGCCCTGCAGGAAATTATTCACGCCGGTGAAGACGTCGCCGATATTGCCGAAAAAGTTGCGCACCCGGTCGCGAATCTCGCCCGGAACTACGCGGCGATAGGTGCGCGCCACCGGCTGAGCGACGTTGATGTCCACCACCTCGTTGAAGCGATAGACGCGCCGATTGACCCCCTCGAGTGGATCGCGTGGATCGCCTTCGCCGGGCGTGGTTGCGCAACCGGCGAGGAGCAGGAGCAAGACGCCGAAACGCACCATCACTTCGCCGGCTCCTTCGCGTCGGGCTTGGCCTCGGCCGCCTTGTTGAAGAGGAACTGGCTGATCAGGTTCTACAGCACCACGGCGGATTGGGTCAGGCGCAGGCGGTCACCGTTCTTCAACATGACGCCGTCGCCGCCCGCTTCGAGCCCGAGGTACTGCTCCCCCAGGATGCCGGAAGTGAGGATCTTGGCCGTGGTGTCGCGCGGAAACTGGTAGTTGTAATCGATGTTGATGGAGACGATCGCCTCGTAGCTCTCGTTATCGAAGCGGATGTCGGCCACCCGGCCGACGACCACGCCGGCGCTTTTCACCGGCGCCCGGATCTTGAGTCCGCCGATATTGCCGAATTTCGCCTGCACCTGATAGGTCTGCGAAGTGGAGAAGGAGGCGAGGTTGCCGACTTTCAAAGCGAGGAAGAGGAGCCCGGCGACGCCGGCGACCACGAAAACGCCGACCCACAGATCGATCGTTGAGCGATTCATTGGTGATTGCCTCCGGTGAACATCAGGGCGGTAAGCACGAAATCGAGCGCGAGGATGGCGAGCGAGGAGGTCACGACCGTGCGGGTCGTCGCCCGCGAAACGCCCTCGGCGGTGGGCGGCGCGTCGTAGCCCTCGAAGACCGCGATCCAGGTGACGGCGACGCCGAACACCAGACTCTTGATCACCCCGTTCAGGATGTCGGTGCGCAGATCGACCGCCGCCTGCATCTGCGACCAGAACGCGCCCGCATCGACGCCGATCAAGTGCACGCCAACCAGGTAGCCGCCAAAGATGCCCATGGCCGAGAAGAGCGCCGCAAGAAGCGGCATGGAAATCACCCCGCCCCAAAAACGCGGCGCGACGACGCGGGCGATCGGATCCACCGCCATCATCTCCATCGCCGAGAGCTGCTCGGTCGCCTTCATGAGGCCGATTTCGGCGGTGATCGCGGAGCCTGCCCGGCTCGCGAAGAGCAGACCCGCGACGACCGGCCCGAGCTCGCGCACGAGCGAAAGGGCAACGAGAACGCCGAGCGATTCCGAAGCGCCGAAGCGTTGCAGGGTTTCATAGCCCTGCAGGCCGAGCACCATGCCGACGAAAAGCCCGGATACCAGGATGATGATGAGCGAAAGAACGCCGGCGAAATAGATCTCGGCGGTGGTGAGGCGAAAGCGACGAAGCGCCGTACCCGAATGGGCCACGAGATAGGCGAGAAAGCGGCTCGCGAAGCCGAGGCGCAGCACATGGGAGTTGACGCCCGAACCCAGGCGCTCAAGGCGCGCGCGCACGTCGGCAACGCGCATTAGTGGGTCGCGGGTTCCAGAGCGGACCCGGCGAGCTCAAGGTCCGTGTCGTAGTCGGGCGCCGGATAATGAAACGGCACCGGGCCTTCCGAGCTGCCGTTGACGAACTGGCGAACGAACGGTTCGGAGCTTCCACGGATCTCGTCGGGTCGGCCTTGCGCGATGACCCGTCCCGCAGCCATGAAATAGACGTAGTCCACGACGCCAAGCGCCTCCTGCACGTCGTGGGTCACAATGATGGACGTCGCGCCAAGCGAATCGTTCAGCTCGCGTATCAGGCGCACGATGACGCCGAAGGATATCGGGTCAAGGCCCGTGAAGGGCTCGTCATACAAGATGAGCTGAGGGTCGAGCGCGATCGAGCGCGCAAGCGCCACGCGCCGCGCCATGCCCCCGGATAGCTCGGTGGGTGCCAGGTGCGCGGCGCCGCGCAGGCCCACCGCATGCAGCTTCATCATCACCAGGTCGTTGACCAGGTCCTCCGGCAAGCCGGTGTGCTCGCGCAGCGGGAAAGCGACGTTCTCGTATACGGACATGTCCGTGAAGAGGGCGCCGAACTGAAAGAGCATGCCCATCTTGCGACGCATGGCGTAAAGGCCGTCGGTGTCGAGCGTGTTCGTCACGTGGTCGAGCACGCGCGCCTCGCCCGAGCTCGGCCGCAGCGCGCCCATGATGACGCGAAGAAGGGTCGTCTTGCCGCAGCCCGATTGACCCATGATGCCGACCACGGCGCCGCGCTCGATCGAGAGCTCAATGTCACGCAGCACCGGCCGCTTCGGGTCGTAACCGAAGGAAAGCTTGCGGATCTCGACGATGGGAGGCGCGACTGCGGGGCGCGCGGCCGGTGATCGCGGCACAGCGTAATATTACCGCGCATGGGGGAGGCAGCCGCTGACGACGAAGACGCCGGCGCGCCGGCGGTGCGCATCGAATCGCTCAGCAAGCGCTACGGCGCGCTCCTCGCGCTGGATCAGGTCACGATGCGCATCGAGCGTCGCGAGGCGTTCGGCCTTGTCGGTTCTAACGGCGCCGGCAAGAGCACGCTGATTCGCTGCCTGCTCGACCTCGCGCCGCACGAGCGCGCACGGCTAGAGATCTTCGGCGTGTGCGCACAAAAGCCCTTGGCACGTGCACGGCTCGCTTACTTGCCCGAGCGGTTCGTGCCGCCCCATTACCTCACGGGGGAGGAGTTCCTGCGCGCGCTCGCTGCGCTTGCCGGGACGGCCTATGACGCGCGACGCACGCTTGGTCTGGTCGAGGAGCTCGAGCTCGAACCGCAGGCGCTCAGGCGTACCGTGCGCGGCCTCTCCAAGGGCATGACGCAAAAGCTCGGCCTAACTGCATGTTTTAGCCTCGAACGCGATCTGTACGTGCTCGATGAGCCGATGAGCGGCCTTGACCCGGCAGCGCGCGTGGCGGTGAAATCGGTACTCGAACGCTTACGCCGGGAGGGGCGGACGCTGTTCTTCACTTCTCATGTCCTCGCCGACGTCGAAGAGGTTTGCTCGTCGATCGCCGTGCTCGAGCGGGCGCGGCTGCGCTATCGCGGCTCACCGCAGGCGCTATGCGAGCGCTATGGCGAGCGCAACCTCGAGCGCGCATTTCTGAGATGCATTCGTGATGAGCCGCACGCCTCTTCTGCTGGTCGATGATGATCCGCTCATCACGGACACGCTCGCCTTCGCGCTCGGAGGCGAGTACCAGGTACACCCCTGCGCTTCGAGGCGAGCAGCCGTCGACCTCATGCGGCAGCTGCCCGCGCCGCCGCCGCTCGCGCTCGTGGACTTGGGGCTGCCCCCTACGCCGCACGCACCGGACGAGGGCTTCCAGCTGATCGAGGCTCTCATCGCGCACGCTCCCGGCATGAAGATCTTCGTGCTTTCCGGCCAGAACGACGCCGCCAACGCCCGGCACGCTCGCGCGCTCGGCGCTTGGGAGTTCGTTGCAAAACCGAGCGACCCCAGCCTCCTGAAGCGCATGCTCGCGCGTGCGCTCGATACGCCGGCCGCCGAGCAGACCGAGTTCGTTGGCGAGAGCCCGGCACTCCTCAGACTGAAAAACCAGATCGCGCAATTCGCGCTGGCGTCCTATCCGGTCCTGATCGAAGGCGAATCGGGCAGCGGCAAGGAGCTCGCGGCGCGCAGCCTGCACCGGCTGTCGCCGCGCTCGGCCCGGCCCTATGTGACGTTCAATTGCGCGGCGGTTGCCCCGGCGCTTGTCGAGCCGACCCTCTTCGGTCACGCCAAAGGGGCGTTCAACGGCGCGCCAAGTACGAAGCCCGGCTGGTTCGAGGATGCGCAGGACGGCACGCTGCTGCTCGACGAGATCGGCGAGCTGCCCCTCGAGCTGCAGGCAAAGCTTTTGGGCGTGCTGGAAAACGGCGTGTACCAGCGCGTCGGCGACACCGAGCGGCGCATGGCCGGCTGTCGCGTCTTGGCGGCGAGCAACCGCGACTTGCGCAACGAAGTGCGCACCGGCAAGTTCCGCGCAGACCTTTACCACCGGCTCTCGGTCTTCACCCTAAGCGTGCCTGCTCTGCGCGAGATGGAGGGCGACAAGTTGAGGCTGCTCGACCATTTCCGAAGATTGGCGGCGGAGCAATCAGGAGTGCAGGCATTTGACCTCGATGCCGCCGCGAGCACGCGCTGGCGGCAATACGACTTTCCGGGGAACGTGCGTGAGTTGCGCAACATCGTCATCCGTCTCGCAACGAAATATCCGGGCCAGCGGCTCTCGAGCGCGGAGCTCGAAGCCGAATTCGATCTGCAGATGCCGCTCCCCTATGCCGGGGCTCAGGGCGAGGTGATCGCCGAGCAGGCGCAGCGTCAGCTCGAGCGCGCGGGCGCGTTCAACTTGGATGACACCCTCAAGGCCTGGGAACGCGGCTACATCGAGGCCGCGCTACGCTTGACGCACGGCAACGTCAGCCAGGCGGCAAAACTACTCGGCGTGAACCGAACCACGCTCTACAGCCGCATGAGCGCGATCGGGGAGAAGTAGCGATGGCCCTCTACCTCGAGCACTTCGGACTGGACGAGCCGCCTTTTCGAATCACGCCGCATACGGACTTCTTCTTCGACGGGGCCGAGCGCGGCGCGACCCTGGAGGCGCTCATCTACGCCGTCGTCCATGACGAGGGCATTGTCAAGGTGTCCGGCGAGGTAGGCAGCGGCAAGACGATGCTTTGCCGCATGCTCATGGAGCGGCTGCCGCCCGAGGTAGACACCCTTTACCTCGCCACGCCATCGCTCGCGAGCGATGAGATTCTGCACGCCATCGCAGACGAGCTTGACCTGAAGCTCTCGGAGCGTCGCACGGCGGCCTTGCGCGAGCTGCAGGAGCATCTCATCACACGCTACGGCGCCGGGCGGCGGGTCGTCGTCCTGATCGACGAGGCGCACGTCATGCCCGACGACACCCTCGAGCAGGTGCGCCTCCTGTCCAACCTCGAATCGAGCCGACACAAGCTCCTGCAGATCGTGCTCTTCGGGCAACCCGAGCTCGATGCGACCCTCGCCAAGCCTTCCCTTCGCCAGCTGCGTGATCGCATTACGCACGCCTTTCGCATGCGGCCGCTCGCTAACGGGGAAGTGGCGAAATATCTTGCTTTTCGCATGCGCGCCGCCGGCTATCGGGGCCCGGAGGTTTTTTCCGCGAGCGCCGCCCGCCTGCTCGCTCGTGCTTCGGGCGGACTTACACGCCGGATCAATATCCTTGCCGACAAGGCGCTTCTTGCTTGCTATAGCGAAGCCACGCACTCGGTGGGCGAGCGGCATGTGCGCGCCGCGATCGCCGATTCGGAGTTCGCCGGGCCGCCCCGCGCGCTCACGCGTGGCACGCGGGCCAGCTTCATTGGGGCCGCCGGCGTCGCCGCCGGACTCGCCCTCGGTCTAGCCTTACACTGGCTTCGACCGCCGCTGAATGCGCCCAAGCCGACCCCGGCCGGCGCGATGAGCGCCCAGCCGGCACGGACGGCGGCTGCCGAGATGGAGGGTAAACCGCACCCGCTCGATCAGGCGGCGGCGTACCAGCCGCAAGCGGCGGAGCATTCAGAGCCGTTGCTCTCGCAGGCCCAGCGCCGTCACCTGGACGCCTATTCAGCGGTCGGCTACAAGCTCCTTTCGGCCCGAATCGCCGCTACGCGAGAGCTTCTAGAGCGCGCGGCCGAGGAGCACTACGCGCTCGAGCTATTCGTCACCAATAAGGCAGACCCGGCGCGCATGGAGCGCTTTCTCGTGCGCGCGCGTGACATGGTTCCGCTTTCCGAGCTCTATCTGGTTCCGCTCACGGCAACCCGCATGCGCGTGCTCTTGGGCAGCTTTGCGAGCGAACGAGAGGCGCGGGAAGCGCAGCAGCACCTGCCGCCGAAATATCAGCAGGCATTTCGCGTCGCGCCGCTCAGCTGGCGTGACATTCGCCGCGAAATGTAAGAACCCGAAAACGCCTGCGCGACAGGCGCTTAGACAACATTCCTAAGATCGTCTCCATGCTATTCTTCGGCTCGGAGGGAGTCGGGTGAGAAATCCGGGGAAGGCCGCGTCACTGCTCGTCGCGTCGTGTGTGCTCGCCGGTTGTGGCCAAGCACCGATCAAACCGGCAGCCAATCATCTGAAGGCGGAGGACGCGCCATCGGCGAGCGCGATCCCGGCGCCTGTGCAGGTGTCGCCGCTGCTTCCGAAGCCGCGACCCGCCGTTCGACCGGAAACCTATAGCGTCGTCGTCAACAACGTGCGGGCGCAGGAACTCCTTTTTGCGCTCGCGCGCGATGCGAAGCTGCAGATCGACATCGATCCGAATCTTACCGGGGCGGTCACGCTGAACGCCATCGACCAGACGCTGCCGCAGCTCCTCGGGCGCATCGCACGTCAGGTCGACATGCGCTACGAAATGGACGGCGACACCCTCATCGTGATGCGCGATTCGCCGTTTCTGCGCTCCTACAAGATCGATTACCTGAGCGCAGCGCGCAATGTAAAGATGCAATCGACCGCCTCGACGCAGTTTGGCAATGCCCAAGCCGGCACGCCGACCGCGACCGGGGCAACGTCCACCATCGACGTCGCGGCCCAGAACAACCTCTGGGAATCGATCGTGCAGAACGTGAAGGACATACTTCGAGAGACCGACAAAATCATTCCCGGGCCGAGCGCCGGCTCGGCCGCAGTTGCCCTCGCGTCTCCACAGGCTCCGGCCGCGAGCTTGCCGGGCGCTACGCCGCAACCGCCGATCCCGCCGAACCTTTCTGCGGTGCAACCGAGCGCCAGCTATCAGGAAGCGGCCTCGGTGATCGGCAACCGCGAAAGCGGCGTGCTCTACGTGCGGGCAACCTCCAAGCAGCACGAGAAAGTGCAGGAATTTCTTGACCAAGTGCTCGCCAGCGCAAAGCGCCAGGTTCTGATCGAAGCGACGGTCGCCGAAATACAGCTGCGCAACGAATACCAGCGCGGCATCGAATGGCAGCGTGTCAGTAGCGCCGGGCAATTCCGCTCGGTTACGGCGTCGCAATCTAGCTTCTCGTCATTCAGCCCGACCTTCAACACCGGACCCTTCACATTGGGCTTCCTGTCGCTCGGGAACGGGCTCACGGTGACGCTGAAACTGCTCGAGCAGTTCGGCGACGTGCGCGTGCTCTCGAGCCCGAAGCTATCGGTGCTGAACAACCAGACGGCGATCCTGCGTGTGACTCGCGACATCATCTATTTCACCATCACGCCGTCCAGTACCTCCGCCGCCATCACGGGCGGCGGCACCGCGGTCATCAACCCCTCCTTCACAACCACGCCAAACATCGCCGCCGAAGGTTTCATGATGGCGGTGCTGCCGCAGATCAACGCAGCCGACACGGTGGTCCTCAACGTGCGCCCGACCATCCGCCGGCAAGTTGCCGAAGCCCTTGACCCCAACCCGGCGCTGCGCCAGGCGGGCACGGAGAACCGCATCCCGGTGTTCGAGACGCGCGAATTCGATTCCATCCTGCGCCTGCAGAGTGGCCAAACCGGCGTGCTCGCCGGTCTCATGCAGGACATCATGGATAACAACGACACCTTCATTCCCGGCATCCGCAACATTCCGATCCTCGGCGACGTGCTCTCCAACCGCGCCGATTTGAGCCGCAAGACCGAGCTCGTCATCTTCCTTCGTGCGACGGTGATTCGCGACCCGAGCGTCGATGGCGACTATGCCAATTTGCGCAACCAGCTGCCCCGGGACGACTTCTTCGCCAAGCCGAATCCGGGTGTCGTCGCGCCGCCGCAGCCGCCGAGCGGCTGGCCCGGCAAGTAGGCCACCATGAGCCTGCTATTGGAGGCATTGAAAAAGGCCGAGCGAGCGAAGGAGGAGGCGCAGCGCCGCGCGCGCGGCGAGGGAGGCGTGCCCGAGAGCGCCGCCGCCGACGGGGCCGAGCGCAAAACCGTTCTTACGCGCGACAAGCTGCCCGACATTTCGCCCGCCCTCGAGATCGTTTCCGATGACTTGGCCGCTCCACCACCGGCGAGCGACCGTGCGCCGCTCGAGCTTGCCCCGCAGGGGGCAAAGGAATCGCCGCGCCACGTAAGCCCGGGCGCGAAGGCGACCGACGACGCGGCGCGCCGCGCGAGCGCGAAGAAAGTATTCGAGGCGAAGTTCCGCGAGCCCAACCCGCAGCTGCCGTTTTTTATAACGCTCGCCGCCCTGGGCCTCTTCGCAGTCGGAACGGTGGTGTATTTCTGGTATCAACTGCGCCCGCCGGCACCGCTCGTTAACGCGAGTCCGGTGCGGCCGCCGAACGTGGCCGCGGCGCCCGTAGCGCCGGTGTCGCCGGCCGCGTCGCCGGCTACCGCCTCGAGCGCCATCGCCGGCTTGCCGACACTCGCGCCAAAGCCGCCAGCGCCGCTGGCAGCCCCGACCGCCGTGGAGGCCCCACGGCCGGCTCTCGACCGAAACGCGGAAACGCCACGGCGCCGCACCGACGTGCGCCGAGAAGAGCCCCGGCTCATAGCGGCGCGCCCGCCCGCGTCATCGAGCGAGACGCTCGCGAGCGTTGCACGTCCGTCGCCGCAGGTTCATCCGGCGGTTGCCGCCGGTTACGCCGCCTACGTGAGCGGCGATTTCAGCACCTCGCGCAGCGAATACGAGCGCGCGCTTCGCGAGGAGCCCGGGAACCGCGACGCCCTGCTCGGCGTGGCCGCGCTAGAGATACGCGCCGGCCGCTATGAGAGTGCGGAAGGGCTGTACCTGCGAGTGCTGCAAGCCGATGCGCGCGACGCCCAGGCACAGGCAGCGCTCATTGCGCTTCGCTCGGGACGCAGCGACCCGCTCGCGACCGAAAGCCGCGTCAAGTCGCTGCTCGCGACCGACCCGAGCGCGCACGCCCTCAATTTCACGCTCGGCAACCAGTTTGCGAATCAGAACCGCTGGGCCGAGGCGCAATACGAATATTTCAAGGCGTATAGCGCGGAACCGGAGAACCCGGACTTCGCCTACAACCTGGCGGTGAGCCTCGATCATCTGCACCAGCCGCGCCAGGCGCTTACTTATTACCAGCGTGCGGTTAGTCTGGCCGCGAGCCGTGGTGCGAGCTTCGACATGGGCGCCGCACGAGCCCGCGCCGACGAACTAACGAAGTGAATTCCCCCGGCAATCCGCAGGCCAAGCGCCACCTCGGTCAGATCCTGATCGACCAGGGCATCCTCACCGAGGACCAGCTGCGCATCGCACTTCTCGAGCAGACGAAGAGCCACGTTCCGGTCGGACGCTTGCTCGTGCAGCTCGGATTCGTCTCCGAAGCGACGCTGCGCGATGCGCTTTCGGAAAAGCTCGGACTTCAGGCGGTGGACCTTAGCCGGATCATCGTCGATCCTGCGGCGCTCAAGCTCCTGCCGCGCGACATGGCGCGCCGCTACCGCATATTCCCCGTGGCGCTCGACCGGCAGCAAAAGAAGTTCATCGTCGCTTTCGCCGACACCAACAATATCGTCGCCCTCGACCAGGTCCGCGCGCACATCAAGGGCGACTACGAGATCGAATTGCGCATCGCCGGCGACTCCGAGATCGAGCGCGCGATCGAGCATTACTACGGCCATGAGTTCTCGATCGACGGCATCCTGAAGGAGATCGAGACCGGAGAAATCGATTACGGCTCGGTAGCGGAGGGCGACGAATACTCGCAGCCGGTCGTGCGGCTGATTTCCGCGCTACTCGCCGATGCGGTGGAACGCGGTGGCTCTGACATCCACTTCGAGCCGGAACAGAATTTCCTGCGCATCCGCTACCGCATCGATGGCGTGCTGCGCCAGATCCGCTCGCTGCACAAGACGTATTGGCCGGCGATGGCCGTGCGCCTGAAGGTGATGGCGAAGATGAACATCGCGGAAACACGGGCGCCGCAGGACGGGCGCATATCCGCCACCATGTCCGGCCGCGTAGTCGACTTTCGCGTGGCGAGCCTGCCCACGACCCATGGCGAGAACCTGGTGCTGCGCATCCTTGATCGCCAGAAGGGCATCGTGCCGCTCGACAAGTTGGGGCTCGAAGAATCGCAGCTCGACATGCTGAAGCGCATGATTGCGCGCCCCGAGGGCATCATTCTCGTCACCGGGCCGACGGGCAGCGGCAAGACCACCACGCTCTATTCGATCCTGAATCACATCAATTCCGACCGAGTGAACATCATGACGCTCGAGGATCCGGTCGAGTATCCGATGACGCTCATCCGCCAAACTTCCGTCTCGGAAGCGGCGAAGCTCGACTTCGCAAGCGGGATCCGCGCTCTTATGCGCCAGGACCCCGATGCCATCCTGGTGGGCGAGATTCGCGACCAGGACACGGCCGAGATGGCGTTTCGCGCAGCGATGACGGGGCATCAGGTGTACTCGACGCTACATACCAACTCGGCCGCGGGCGCGTTTCCGCGCCTGCTCGACATCGGCATCGTCCCCGACATCCTTTCCGGCAACATCATCGGCATCCTTGGCCAGCGGCTGGTACGCAAGCTCTGCCGGACCTGCCGTCAATCGTATGACCCGGAGGCGCGCGAGCGACGCCTTCTCGGCATCACGGCCGCCGAGCGGGCGGCCGTCTTCCGCGCCGTCGGCTGCGAGGAATGCGACTACCAAGGCTACCGAGGGCGGCAGGCGATCCTCGAGCTTCTCAAAATTGATGCTGCGATCGATGAGCTCGTTGCCCGGCGCGCGACGGCGCGCGAGCTCCTCACGGCAGCGCGTGCGAGCGGCTTTCGCACGCTGGCCGACGACGGCGTGCGTCTGGTGCGCGCCGGAATGACCAGCCTCGAAGAGGTGATGCGAGTGGTCGATCTCACCGACCGGATGGCCTAGCGTGCCGCTCTACAGCTACAAGGCGATCGACGCGCAGGGGAAGAGCGTCGTCGGACGTGTCGAGGCGATCAACCTGTTCGATCTCGAGCAGCGGCTCTCGCGCATGGATCTCGACCTCATCGTCGGGGCACCGTCGCGCCAGAAGGCACGGCTTCTGGGCGGCGGCGTGCGGCGCCAGGACCTCATCAACTTCTGTTTCCACCTCGAGCAGCTCGCGAGCGCCGGCGTGCCGGTGCTCGAGGGGCTGCAGGACTTGCGGGAGAGCGTCGAGAACGCACGCTTTCGCGAAGTGGTCGCCGGGGTGCTCGAGTCGATCGAAGGCGGGCGCAGTCTCTCGCAGGCGCTCGCCGAACACCCAGAAGTGTTCGGCAAAGTGTTCGTGAGCCTCGTGCGCTCGGGCGAGCAGACCGGGAAGCTGCCGGACGTTCTCGCGAGCCTCACAGAGACCTTGAAGTGGGAGGACGAGATTGCCTCGCAAACGCGAAAGCTGATGATGTATCCGGCGATCGTCGGCACCATCGTCCTCGCGGTGACGTTCTTCCTCATGGTCTACATCGTGCCGCAGATGGTCGGCTTCATTCGCAACATGGGTCAGTCCATACCCTGGTACACGCAGGCGCTCATCTTTGCCTCCGATACCCTGCGCAACTACTGGTGGGCCGTCCTTGCCGTGCCCTTCGCTGCCGTCTACGGGGTCAAGGTGGCGATACGAACCAATCCGGCCATCGCATACGCCGTGGACAGCTACAAGCTGCGCATCCTGCTTTTCGGCCCGATCCTGCGAAAGATGCTGCTTTCCCGTTTTGCCTCGAGCTTCGGCATGATGTACTCATCGGGCATCACGGTGCTCGACGCCATCCGCAGCTGCGAAGAGATCGTCGGCAACAAGGTGCTCGAACACGCGCTGCGCTCCGCCGGCCAGCAGATCGCCGAAGGCAAGAACCTTTCTGGCGCTTTCGATGACATCGCTCTTTTTCCGCCGCTAGTCATCCGCATGCTGCGCATTGGCGAGAACACCGGTGCCCTCGACAAGGCGCTCGCCAACGTGACGTACTTCTACAACCGCGACGTGCGTGACAGTGTCGCCCGCCTGCAGGCCGCGATCCAGCCGTTGCTCACCGTGGTGCTCGGACTGCTGCTCCTCTGGGTGATGATGGCCGTGCTCGGGCCGGTTTACGACTCGTTCACCAAGATGAAGTTTTAATCCATGGCCACGCGCCACGTCCTGTACTTCACCGCCGAGGAGCACTATCTCTTTCGCGCCGAACGGCGTGGACTGCAACTCGCCGCCAAGTTCAGCGCCGATGACGACGGCCTGAACGCCTTCCGAGAATATCTCCGGCCGCAGGGCGGCGCGTTCTTCGCGCTTCTCGCCGACCTCGCGGGTGAGGACTTTCACGAAGAGCACATTCCCGCTGTGCGCGGTGGCGATCGCCAGGCGCTCCTTGCCCGGCGGCTTGCGCAACGCTATCGCGACACCCGCCTCGCCGCTGCGCTGCCGCTCGGCAGCGTCACCACGCCCGAGCGGCGCAACGAACGCGTGCTGCTCGCGTCCTTCACGAACACCCAGCAGCTCGCGGTGTGGCTAGACGCGCTTGAGGAAGCGGGGACGCGGCTTTCCGGTCTCTATTCCGCGCCGCTCATCGCGCCCGCGCTCGCCGCCGCACTCGGTACGCGCCAGGAACGGCTGCTCGTCGTCAGCGCGAATCGCGCCGGCCTTCGGCAGTGTTACCTCGAGCGAGGGCGGCTGCGCTTCGCGCGCCTCGAGCCTACTGTCGATCGCGCGCCACAAGCACTCGCCCGCTTCGTTCACTCCGAGACGCAGCGCCTCGTCCAATATCTCGTAACACTGCGGGCCCTGCCACGCGATGCAGGCCCGGTCCAGGTACTCGCGATAGCGCCGCCGGGCGGCCGCTCGGTCTTCGAGCAAGAACTGCATTCGGATGCACGGCTGCTATTCCGTACCATCGATCATCGCGACGCGCTGCGAGCGGTGGGGTTGCGGCACGTGCCGGAGGGAAGTGCCGGCGAAGCGCTGTACGTGCATCTCGCGGCGCGCAAGCCTCCGCGCGAGCAATTCGCCAGCCGCGAAGAGCGTCATCGCTATCTTCTGTGGCAGCTGCAGCGTGCCATCGTCGCGGCCGGCGCCGCCGCCTTTTGCGCATGCGCCGTCGTCGGCGGTGGGCGCGCGCTCGACGCGGCGAGCCTGCGCGGCGATGCGGCAGGGGAGCTCGCGCGCGCCCAGGCGGCGTCAGCGGAGTACGCGCATATCACTTCCACCTTTCCCGTTACCGAAACGAGCAGCGACAACGTAAAGGCGGCGGTGGTGGAGTTTCGACGTATTGCCGAGCGAAGCGCGCAGCCCGACCGCTCCTTGATTCATGTCTCGCATGTCCTCCAGAAGTACCCGCAATTCGAGCTGGACAGCCTGCGCTGGACCGTCGCCTCGCCGGCCGAGCGCCGCGAAGCCGCCCAGAAAGGCCTTGGGCTCGATCAGCAGGCCGAAGCGCTGATTCTCGTCGAGCTGAGCGGGCGCGTGAACGCCACCCAGCGTAGTGACTACCGCGCCATCACGGCGCAGGTTCAGCAGTTTGCCGCGGCGCTCGTCGGTGAAGGCTACGAACTCGTACGAACGCAGCTGCCCTTCGACATCACTTCCGACGGTGTACTGACCGGCGACATCGGTGCAACCGCTGATTCGGGCGAGGCGCCGCGATTTACCGTCGTCCTTGCACGGAAGCTGCCATGAACATCTCGCGCCAAGACGCGAAGCGCCTCGCCGGGCCCATTGGCATCGCCGCGCTTGCGGTTGCCTGTGGCGCCGCGCTTCTCTATGCCGGCGGCGAGTCCCTCGCGAGCGCGCGCCGGCAATTCGCGTCGGCGCAAGCCGAGCGCCGGCAGATGAGCGAACGGCTCGCCCGTATCGCCGAAGAAGAGCGCGAAGTGAAGGAGAAGATCGACCTGTACCGGCGACTCAAGCAGCTCAACATCCTGGGCGAAGAACGTCGCTTGGAGTGGGCCGACGCCATGAGCCGCATCCGCCGGCAGCGCGAGCTTCTCGACGTGCGCTATGTCGTGGAGCGACAGCGGCTTTTGACTTCGGTCCCGGGGAAGCCGGGCAAGCTGGAGTTCTACGCGAGCACGATGAAAGTCGATCTTGCGCTCCTGCATGAGGAGGACCTGCTGCGATTCCTGAGCGATCTTCGCGACTCGGGCAACGCCTTCTATGCCGTGAAGAAATGCGCCGTCACCCGCACCGGCCAGGCGCTCGCCGGCGCCACCATGACGCCGCGGCTTCGCGCCGAATGCGAAATCGACCTCATCACGATCATGGACCGCGGAGCAAAAAAATGAGGCTCGCGGCGGCCGCTCTCGTCGCTCTCGTGTCGGCAGCAGCTCAGGCCGACGAGCTTGGCCGGCTGTTCTTCACGCCGGAGCAGCGGGCAAACCTTGACCTGCGTCGTAAGGCACGCATGCCCGACAAGCCGGCGGCGCCGAGCGTTGCCGCGCCGGTGACGCGCGTGGACGGCTACGTAAAGCGCTCAGCCGGGCCTTCGACTGTATGGATCAATGGCGAATCGCTCGGCGAAGCCGCCCCCGAGGCGCCGCGCATCGATACGACGCAAGCGAGAGGCGGCGCCGTGTCGCTTAGCGTCGGCGACGGCGGCGGACGTGTGCGCCTGCGCCCGGGCGAAGCGCTCGACCGCAGCAACGGCGAAGTCCGCGATGTCGTGGGCGACGGCGAAATCCAAATCCGCCCGCCGGGCGATCGCTAAAACCATGGCCCCTCCCGCGAAACAGCGCGGCGTTGCCCTCCTTCTTCTCGCGCTCGTATTCATCGTCGGCTTCGCCGCTGTGCTCTATCAGCGGCGCGGCGCCTGGGCGGACGCCACGACCGCCGGCCGCAACATGAACGCCCGCGTCCTCGAGCAAGCGAAGGCGGCGCTTCTAGGCTACGTCGTAAAGGAAGTGCTCGACTTGAGTAACGACTTCCCCGGCCGCTTTCCCTGCCCCGAATCGCCCGGAGTTGCCGGTACAAGCTCTGAAGGAATTGCCGTCGGCTCATGCTCGCCCACTTTTCCGACCGCGAAGACGATTGGCCGCCTTCCTTGGCGCACACTCGGGCTAGACAAGCTCTTCGACGCCTCAGCCGAACCGCTTTGGTATGCCGTCTCTCAGAATTGGGTATTCGACAACAGCTCGCCGCCAGTCATCACCATAAACGACGGGACTTCAGGAC